>NZ_DGRD01000014.1:0-51591 GCF_002390965.1 Corynebacterium sp. UBA4397 | reverse complement strand
GTGGATAACCCACCAGGCCCGGTGCGGTTATCCACAGGCGGGCCGCCTAGCCAGAGTTAGGTAGTGCGGTAGCAAGGCCATCCGGCCTATCCTGAATGATCGGTCCCATGCAGAAACACGGAGAAAAAGCCGATCTCGGGTTGAGCCCGCTAGTGTGGTGTATCTGTAACTGTCAGTAAGAGCCCCATGGATCACGTGAACGCTCTGAAAACAGTGTGGGTCAAAGTATGGTCAAACAATCCCACTGAAAGACTCAATCGGGAAATCCGTCGGCGTACCGGTATCGTCGGCATCTTCCCGAACCGGGATGCTATCGTCCGTGTGGTTGGAGCGGTGCTAGCGGAGCAACACGATGACTGGATTCAACAAAACCGATGATCACATCCAACATCATCGACGCTGGCGATCCCCCTGAGCAGTCCGCATGAACCGGCAAGAAAACCAACCACGCGCCGGCCCCTGAAGCCGTTGCCCAGCCTGTGTAATCGAAAGACAGAAACACCACTCCCATGGACTCGACCCAGCAGTATTGGTTTTGACCTATGCCTTTTGTACTGAGAAAGGAGATAGGAGATGAAAGAACGCCAATCTCGCTCTTGGATTCACAAGCTCTTTGTACATTAGCCTGTTTCTGAAACGACCGCCCTTCAGCAATCGTCTGCTGAGGGGCGGTCGAAGTTTTAGGTGCCGATCTTCTTAACGCGGTGTCTCGCGTGTTCGCGAGGCGATTGTAGAGAAATTAATACAGAGCCTGCTTGACGTCGTCCCAGGCCGGTTGGAGCTGCGCCTCATAGTTGCGCCAGTTGTGCATTCCGGTATCGAGGTAGGAGACGGTGGTATCGGCGGCGCCGGCCTCGGAGAGGGATTCTTCGAGGTTCTTCGTGCACTCGTGGGCGCCGCGCTCAAGGTAGAGGCCAGCGACCATGTTGTAGAAGGGCTCCCCTTCGTAGTCCTTGATGTCGACGTCGCCGGCTGCCCCGCTCGCGGCAGAGAGGTACACGGCCATGTCCTTGATGCCCTGCGGATTCTGGTTAACGTCCTGGGCATTCCACTTCTCGGAGCCTACCGGACCCCACATGTTTTCCACGTTGCCGCCACGGGACCCGACGATCAGGTTGACCGTCTGCTTACCTATGGCGTCCATGGTGGAGTAGCAACCCGAGATGCCGATCGCAGCATTGAAGAAGTCAGGATTGTTATTGGCCATGCGGACAGCTCCGCTGGCGCCCATGGACAGCCCGCCGATCCCTCGTTTGTCGTTGAAGTGCAGGGAGGGGTCGGACTCGAGAAGCGGTGCGAGTTCTTTGGTGATGAAAGTTTCCCATTTGATGGTTCCCAGAGCCGGGTCGTCCTTATCCCAATCGGTGTACAAAGAAGCCGCTGCGCCCAAAGGCATCACGACGGTGGCGTTCTCGTTGGCGAAGACATTCTTCACCGCACCGGTGTTGACCCACCCCGAGGAGTTCTTGTTGCCGCCAATTCCGTCCAGGAGGTACAGCATGGGCGCAGGTGCGTTCGGATCAGCCGGGCGGACGATCTGGACGTCGACCACGCGCTTCATCGAAGGGGAAGCAATGGACCATTTCTCGAGGCGATCCGCGCGGTTCTCGTCCTTCTTGTCCACGATCTTGACTTCGTCGATGTTGTCAACGGTGGGGAGCGGGTAGCCGCTCTCGCTGCTGAGCAGTGAATCAGGAAGCGTGGAGCCGGAGCCAGAGGTACTGCTTGAGTCCAGGAGATTGGCGCTGCTGAGAAGCCCCTGCAGTGTGAGATCGGAAGATCCTTCCCACTGCGAGGATCCTGCAACCAAGTCAAGGAGTCCGTCGTTGACCGAGCCTGCAAGCTCTGAGCTGGATGCGCCGTTGTCCTCCGCATTAGCGGACACAGGGATGGTGATGAGGAAACTCGCTGCGAGTATTCCAACTGATAGGGGACGCCAAAGTCGACGGGTCACAAAGTCCTCCGAGGATGAAGTTAAGGGCACGAGCCGTTTCACGGCCTCGTGATGTTGAACCTTAATAATGCTAGTCCGAGAGGTGGGTTCTTCAAGAATTCCGGTTGTCCTTAGGAAAACGGAAATTTAGGCGGGGCGCTTTCCGGTCTCGATGAACTCGATGATGCGCGGATCGAGTTTACCGTGGCGGTCCGTTTTGTAGGCAAGTTTGGCAAGCATAGTAAGCGAATCGTCAGTGTCCTTGAACTGGGTTTTCGCTGAAAATTCTTTCTGGCGCTGTCGCGTGAGTTTAGCGGCGGGCGATTTCTTCATGGTGCTTGCGCCTCCTCTTTGCATTGAACTGAGGCCCAATTTTAGCAGTTAAGAGCTCTGACACCTGGAGAACAGGTGGCGATGATAAGCAACTACCGCCGGATTGGAAAGAATTGGGATGCGAGCCTCGACGGCTGAGGCGGAGATGCGTATAACGGGGAAAGTACCGGAAAACACCAACCTCAATTAGGGAGTCTGAATTTACATGACTGTCAATACTTATTCGTTTCAAGATCAGGTCGTCGTCGTAACTGGTGGCAGCCACGGAATTGGCCGGGCTATAGCTCGTGCTTTTCTTGATAATGGCGCAAGCGTGGTGGTTACGGGGAGAAACCTCAAGCCGCTAGAGGAGTCTGTTGCGGGGTATCCGGGTGAGCGAACTCTGACTCTTGTCAACGATATTTCTGAGCCCGCTGCGGGGGAAGAGCTTGTGGCTGCGGTCAAGGAGGAGTTTGGCCGCATTGACGTCGTCGTGAGCAATGCCGGCATTGTGGAGGCAGGGGACTTAGTAGACATGGACGTCGACAAGTGGCACCAGATGCGCGCCATCAACGTCGATGGTTTTGTGTACTTGGCGCGCGCCGTCATGCCGGAGCTGGTCAATACGGGCGGCAACCTAGTGGCGGTATCTTCCGTATCGGGGCTCGGCGGGGATTGGGGGCAGGCTGGATACGCGGCCACCAAGCACGCGGTGAGTGGCTTCGTGCGTTCGCTTGCCCTGGACTATGGCGAAAAAGGGGTGCGCGTTAATGCGGTGGCACCGGCGTTTACGCATACTCGCCTCAACGAAGGATCGGCAGACACGCTCGAGGACGCCGCGCCCTATGTCAACCGCGTGGCTCTCGGGCGTCTGGGCCAGCCGGAGGATATTGCACCAGCGGTGCTCTTCTTAGCTTCCCAAGACGCCGGATACATCACGGGGCACGTGCTCAACGTTGATGGCGGCACGAATGCCTCCAATGGCCAGGCGCACGTTTGATGAACGTGGCCTAGGTCATGCTTGGGACATGCTCAGGCCATGACCTTGGTTGATTCGATGGCGCGCTGCAGACGGCGATGATAACCGTCCATGAAGCGTCGCAGCCACAGGCCCAAGATGAGCGTTGGGATGGTGAAGAGCAGCAGCATGCCGAGGCTGCGCCAGATATCGCCATGGTAAACGCCCGCTATAGCTGAGCGCAGTGCATCGACCGCGTAGGTGGCGGGTAGCCAGGGGCTGATGGTGTGGAACCAGTCCGGCAGCAGTGGCAGGGGATAGGCACCGCTCGCGCCGGAGATCTGTAGCACGAGGAGCAGGATAGACAAGGCCTTGCCGGCGCTGTCGAAAGAGATGACAAGCGTATAGATCATCAGCATGAATACGAGCGAGATAATCCATCCGCTGAGCAAGAGCAGGAAGGGGTGCGCGGCGCCGATCTGTACAAAGAGCAAAAGGCTGAGCACGACGAAGGTGGACTGTCCCAATGCGATAAGTGCGAAGGTGGCGAAGCGCCCTAGGTAAGCCTCGTTGCGGGTAAAGGAGCTAGCGGGTCCGAGGTAGCGCTTCTCCGCGTTGGTACGTACTAGCACGCAGGCGATGAGCGCGCCCACCCACAGGGACAGTGTCATGTAGAAGGGCGCCATGCCCACGCCGAAGGTGGCAACGGGGAAGATCGCCTCGCGGTCGATAGCCACGGGGGAGGTCAGGCGGGAGGCCAGGGTGGTGGGATCGTTGCTGAGGATCTCCGAAAGCTTCTTGAAGTCCCCGGAATCGCGGGCATCAGCAAGCTGGCGCTCGAGATCGGCGAAGCGCTTTGATTGTTCGCTGAGGCGGTCTGCCAAGCGCGCGGTGCTATCGCGGGCTTGGGTAAGGGCGCTGCCGGCGTTGCCTTCGGAACCCATGGTTGCGCGCACTCCCGCGAGGTCTTGCTTGACGGAGTCGATCCCGCCTGCGACGGCGCGCACGTTAGTGCCCAGTGCGTCGAGCTGCGGTTTCAGGTCGTTGCGGTAGGCACTGCGCGCGGATTCCACGGCGCTTATGGCGGAGTCCACTGCGTCCTTGCTGCGCTGGCGCGAATCGGTGGCGTTGCCGCGCCCGGATTCGATATCAGTGGCCGTTTGCTGCAGGGAGTCGTGCAGGGCATTCGTCTGCGCGATGGTGGAGTCGATTTGTGCCAGCACGCTGGCATAGGCGGTGGTTGCCAGACCTGCAGGAGCAGCATCGGCTTGTGCTTGCAGCGTTGAGCGTAGCTGCGAGAAAGCATCGCTTTGTTCCTGTACGCGCTGCGCCATGGAGCGGTAGGTGGTGGCGGTGCCGGAGGTGAGGGAGTCGGCATCGCCAAGCAGGCCATCGAGGCGGTCGCGGACTGCACCGTAGCTGGCGGCCGTCGAATCCAAAGCGGAATCGAGGGAGGAGGTTGACCCGCCGAGGATGGAATCGAGGGAATCCAGGGGAGACTGCCCGTTTGCATCATCAAGCGCGGAGGATTGTTCGCCCGCAGCCGCCAGGATATTGCTGGCGCCGTCTGCCAAGGGGACGGTGGAATCGAGAAGGCTCGATAGCGAGCGCACTGTGGTGGAGGCTGAATCCAGCCGCGCGCTGACTGTGCGCATGCGCTCCTCGACGGTGTCGAAGGCGCTCTGGGTCTGGTCGCGGTCGAGGTATTGGTCTAGTTCGGAGACGACGCCGAGACCGATGGAGGAAACCACCTGAGTAAAGGACTCGTCGATCTTCTCCACGACGCCATCGGCACCCTGGGTGGTAATGGTCGTGGAGAGGGCGTTCTTCTTCTCGTTGGTGTAGAGCTCGAGCTTGGTGGGCTCGGTCCCAGCCACGTAGAAGGTGAGCAGGTCCTTGCTAAAGTCCTCGGGCAAGACAATGCCGGCGTAGTACTGCCCGGACTTGGTACCCTCGACCGCATCGTTGCTATCGGTGATGATCCAATCAATATCGTGATTGCGACTGAGTTGGGAGAGTACCTCGTCGCCCAAGTTGAGCTTGATAGGCGCGAGATCGCTCTCATAGCCGGCGTCCTTACTGGCCACCGCGATTTGCAGGCGCTGGGTGTTGCCAAAGGGATTCCAGCTGGCGAGCACGTTAAAGGTGGTAAAAAGCAGTGGGATGATGAGCACGCCGAAGACGATCACAGCTGTCATGACGTTGGAGCGGATGGCGGCGAGATCGTCGCGCAGGATGGTCAGAATGTTCTTCATGCCTTGTCTCCCTGCCCTGACTGTTCCATTTCTCCTGTTTGTTCTTGATTCTCGCGTGGGGGACCTGCGTCCTCGTCACGTTCTTCGAGGCGGTAGGCGTGGGGATGGGCGCTTTGCTCGCGCAGATGCTCGCGCAGCTGATTTTCAGAAAGCTCTGCCAGGTGGCCGGTGCGCGCGAGGCTCTGATTAATGTACTCGATGAAACAGATGATGCCTACAGCCAGCAGCGTCACCAGGCAGGCGAGGCCGAAGAAGATGGCCTTCTCCTCCTCGTTGAAGTAGGAGGCAGCCCCGAGAATGAGCAGGAGCAGCGCCGCGACCGCGATGGTGATGAGCATGGCGATGCGCGAGTTTTCCCGCAGGGAGCGCCAGCGCGACTGGTTATTCTTCTCAAAGGTGCTGCGGTCTTGGAGCGCCACCAGGAGATCATTGATGCGGTAGCGGCCGCTGACAAGGTGGACCTTTTCATCGACGATGAGGCCGCCCTTGGCCAGCTCATCGTTGATGACGAGGTTGACGCTCGAGAGCGCGCGGCGCAGGAAACTGCCCGCGAGATAGGCCACGGCAGCCATGCCGATGAGGGTGGCCATGTAGCGCACATAATGTCCGTCGTAAAAGCCGCCGACGGTTTCACGCATGGCGGCGATGCCATAGGTAAAGGGCAGAAGCGGGTGGATAACGCGGAAGAAATCGGGGGTCATCTCAATGGGATAGAGACCTGAAGCCCCGGGGATTTGAATGAAAGCGAAGACGACGGCTATGCCGCGCCCCACGTGCCCGAAAGTTGAGACCAGCGCATAGACAATACTGAGATAGCACAGTCCGATGGCCACCGTTGTGGCCACGTAAGCCAGAGCGCTGACATGCTCCACTCCGATGGCGAGGTTGCCTATGCTCACGATGAGCGCCTGTCCAATGGCAAAGACCACCAGCAGCAAGAAACGCGCAAAGTAGGCCTTGGCCACGGTGATGTTCTTTATACCCTTGGGGTCGACCTCCGTGCGGAAGATGACCAAGAGCATGAAGGCCCCGATCCACAGGGTGAGGCTGGTAAAGAGCGAGGACATGCCGGAGCCATAGTGCTGTACGGGGAATACGGCATGGCTTTCCATCTGCGCCGGCGAAGACATAAAGCGCGCGACCTCGTCGGTGTTGAGCCCCTCTACGGTGTTGAGTATCGAGTCCCCGGCCACCGCACGCCCGAGGCCAAGGACGTCTGTACGCGCGGTGCGCAGGCTATCTTCAATATTGCCGAGGTCCCCGGAGAAGTCAGTGAGCACGCCCTGGGCCTGACCCAGCTGCTTGTCGACGCCGTCTAGAAGGCCCTTGGCCTGCTCCACCAGGGTTTGCTGCGAGGCAAGCGAGCCAGAAAGCCGGCCGGCGGTTGCTCCGACCCGGGAGATCGCCGAATTGAGGGCGGGCAGAGCAGTCGATGCGGAATCCGCCAGTCCCCGCGAATCTTGCTGCGTCTGGGCGGTGGCATCCTTGAGGGCCTGCGAGGCGTCGCGCAGCGAGTCTAGCGTGGTCGAGGCCGAGTCTTGGACTCCTCCCAGGTCTTGGAGCACCTGAGAGTTGCTAGCGTTGCGCTCCTGCAGACCGGATAAAGCCTGGCGCAGATCCGCGGCCGTTTGGGGTGGCAACCCTGGATTACTGGCCAGGGACTGAAGCTGCTCAAGCGCTTGGTCGGCCTGCTGCGTGGCCGCTTCCGCGCCGCGCGTAGCAGCACCAACGCGACCGAGCGCGCCTTCTAACTCGCCGCTGACGTTGCCGACTGCGGCGTTGGCGGATGCAGAGCCTTCGGCAAGCGCAGAGGTGCCCTGGAGATAAGCGTCGAGGGCACTATCACTAAAGGAGGTCACTTGGCCTTGGACGTCGCTGCTGATGGATTGGACATTGTCCAGTGCTTTCTCGGCATCACTCAGAGTCTGTGATACCGAGTCCAGTGTGTCCTTAGCCGCGGCTACGGTGGGGCGAGCGCCGGCGAGACGTTCGGAGACTTGGTCGAGCTCGCCCCGAGATCCTGCCACTGTGTCAGCGGTCTGGCCAAAGGAATCCGCAGAGTTAGTAGAGGCGTCTTGCAGCCGGTCGCTGAGCTTGCCGCCGGAGTTCTTGAGCTGCTGTGTGGCGGCGCTGGCCACCTGCTCGTTGAAAGTGGCTCCGATGGTCTGCTCGAGGGTATTCGCGCCTTTGTCCGTGATCTTGGGCCCGATGGCGCTGATTTTCTCGTTGACCTGGTAGCGCAGCGTGGGCTGGTTATAGGGGCCTTCGAAGAGGCTGATGAAGCTGGCGGAGAAGTTCTCCGGCACGGTGATGGCGGCGAATACATCTCCGCGGCGAACCGCCTCATCCGCCTCGTCTTGGGATAAGAAGCGCCAGCCCAGCTTGTCATTGTCGCGCAGCTGGTCGACCAACTGCTCGCCTACGTTCAAGGGGCCGGTCAGATCAGAAGCTGCGCCGGTGTCCTCGTTGACTACCGCGACGCCGATATTCTGCGTGTTCTTATAAGGATCCCAGAAGGCAGCGACGTTCACCCAGGAATAAAGCGCAGGGGTGACCATCACGCCGATGGCGAGGATCCACAACGTGGGAGTTCGCACTAGGCGGGAAAAATCCCGGAGGAAAACTTTCCAGCTTGTTAACATTTTAAAGACCGTAACACTGTAGTTGAGGCAGATGTGTTTGCCACGAAACTTCCCTCGGGATTATGGGCGAGATTAAGAGGCAGAGCTTTAGGCGATGAGCACTTCGGCGGAGTTACCGCCGCTGCATACGATGAGTCCGCGAGCCTGCGTTGTACAAGACATATCGTAGGCCTCGTTGGTTGCGGGACTCGTAGCCGTGACCGTCATGGGCAGCATTGAACGCAGTGAGGCGCTGGGCTGACCAGCCTGCGCGATGAGTGCCGCTCCGACCGCGTTGGCGAACCCGCAGCTGGTTTGTCCGTTGCCAGACATGATGAAGCCAATGCCATAGCCATTGCCCATGGTGCACATGGTTGCCGCGCGACCTTCGACGCTGACGGGGAATCCTGCAGCCTGGTCGCCGGGGACGGCGGACATGATCTCTTCGCGCAGGCCCGTGCCATCATCGGCAGCGGCGGGCGCGCCGAGGCTTTGCTCAAGCACGGGATTTTCTGCACCTGTATCAGGCGCTTGCTCTCCCAGCGTGGGTTGTGGGGCGTGTGCCAAGGACTCGCTACCTTGTTGGCGCAGTGCATCGAAGCCGTTGATGGCTTGCTGCTCGCCAGGCGTTTCCGCAGCGGGCGTGCTGTTTTCTGCGCTAAGGGCGCTGGTGGCTGAAGTGGGGCCGGAGGCGTTCTGGGAGGTCGAAGAGCAGGCTCCCAGAGCCAATAGGGAAACGGCTCCCAGCAATAACAGCGCCGTGGACGTCCCCGTCCCGCGGCGGTGGGGCCGCACGTGGGCAGGGACGTCGGTGAAGTGACTGTTATAGAGTTCCATGCCTCCACCCTATAGGTCTAGTGGAGATAGAGGAACCTTAATGGGGGATTAGTGCTCGTCGTAGTGGCCGTGGTCTGCGGCGTGGCGGTGGCCGTGGTGGATGTAGTCCACGTGGTCGCCGTGGGGAACAGCTACGTGTCCGCACCCCAGTCCGTGCACGTGGTCACCGTGATCCTCTGCGAGGGTGTGCGCGGAGGTCTCGCACTCGTCCCAGTGGCCCTCGTGCTCGCGGTGGATGTGGCCGTCATGCACGTAGCCGGTGTGATCGCCGTGCTGGAAGGCAACGTGGCCGCAACCTGCGCCGTGGACGTGCTCGTGGTGGGGGTGGATGGTATGGGTTGTCATGGGTGAACTCTTTCTTGGTGGAGGGGCTGCTGCACAGTGCTGCACAGTGCTGCATAGTTCTACACAGCGCTGCACATTTTCAAAACACTTTCATTAAGCTCCGTCTTCAATTGAGTTTCAACAAGGGAGGCAATTTTTCTTTATGAGAATGGGCAAACGCTGGTGGTGGTGTGAAAAATCTGTGACCTTTGTGGCGCAAGTGGTTGTCGTTAATGATCTCTAGGGGCATTTCGGGATATGTTGAAGGGGTGATGACTTCTAAACCGCTTTCTTTCTCGCGCCGCCTGCGCGCCGCCGCTTCTGTGTTTGCTGGGGCCGCGCTGGCCGTGGCCGGCACTCTTGCAGGTCAGGCCGTCGCCCAGGCGGCCCCTGCTGCTACGGTGACTCAAGGTCAAATGATCATGACCGCTGAGGGCTCTACCTGTACCGTCGGCTACGTCGAGGCAGACCGCGCATGGACCGCTGCACACTGCGGACTTTCCGGCCAGCAGATGTATGCAGAAGATGGCACTCACCTCGGCACACTGCGCTGGCTGAAGCCTTCGGGCGCCGCCGGGCAGGACATTGCCTACATTCAATTCGCTGCCGGAACGGTTAGCGGCGGCAATCCCAAGACAGGGGATGGCATCAACCCCGTGCCGCCGACGGGGGCACAAATCTGCGTTGACGGGCGCCGTACGGGCAATGATTGTGCCACGACCGTTGATAGGCTGCGGGGCGCGGACCCAGGTATGAACTTTGCGGACCCGCTGCCCAAGCTCAATGGCGATAGCGGCTCCGGGGTAAAGGTTCCTGGTCAGTCCGGGGTGGTTGGCATCTACCAAGGCGCGACCTACCTGAGCAGTGGCCAGGCCCACCGGGAGCTTTCTAACTACGCCCGCATGCCAGATGCAGGAGAACTGGCCAGCTTGCGCCACCAGGGCTACGTGCCGCGTAAAGCTAACCTGCCCCGCACCGTGACCCCCATCGAGTTGCCGGGTCTGCAGGTGCGAGAGCTGCAGGAGCAGGCCGAGGGACTCGTCACCACGAGTAGTGAGGGCCCGGGCTGGGATAGCGTGCGCGGAATTGCGCTCAACTACGGTGTAGTCCTCTAAACAATGCGCTCGCCCGCTGATGGCGCTGGCGCTGTGACCAGCCGTGAGGTTTTCAGCCCGCGTCTGGTGCGGGCTTTTCGCGCGGCTGCCCGCGCACATGCAGGCCAGCTGCGTAAGGGAACGGACATTCCTTATATAGAGCACCCTTGTGCCGTGATGTATGTAGCCAGTAGGCAGAGTCTGCCTGAAGAGATCCGCGAGGATGTCCTTATAGCCTGCCTGCTTCACGACGTCGTGGAGGACGCCCCAGAGGTACTTCCCGCAGATCGCCTGCGCGCCGAGTTTGGCGAGCGCGTGTGGCGTTTTGTCAGCGAGGTGACGAAGGATGATTCGCTGCCCAGCTGGCAGGATCGAGCTGAGCACTATCTTGCCCGCTTGGAGGGGGCTGAACTCGGTTCCGTTATCGTTGCCGCCTGCGACAAGCTGCATAATCTTTCGGAGATTATCGAGGATCACGGCCTAGTGGGCCCGGAGATTTGGGGGCGCTTCAAGCGCGGGAAAGCATCCCAGCAGTGGTGGTATGGCGAGGTTCTCAACGTCGTCGCCAAGCGCTGCCCGCAACTGGAATTGCTTGATGAGTACCGGCGGAAGTTGGAGATATTGCGATCGCTCTAGACGCGCAACTTGTTGCCGAGTTCCTGGGCGGCATCGGTGACCAGCTTGGCGTATTTTGCCGAGGGAGAGGGGCGGAAGCGCTCCACGGAACCGGAGATGGAAAGCACAGCCAGGAGGTTTCCGCCCGGATCGAATACGGGCGCGGACACTGAAGCGAGCCCCGACTCGCGTTCCTCCATGGATTCGGAATAACCCTTGGTCCGCGCGGCCGAGACATCTTGGGCGCTAAAGGCAGCGCCCGTGGTGTCGACTCCGCCGAAGGCCGCGAAGATTCGCGACGCTGAGCCGGAGGTAAGCGGGAGTTGGCGGCCGACCGGAACCACGTTGTGGAGGCCGGACTCCGGCTCGCGGGAGGCAATGCAGGTGCGGAACTTGCCAGATTGTTGGTACAGCTGGATGGACTCGCCCGTGGTGGCCAGCATTCTATCCATGACGGGGCCGGCGGCCTCGAGGAGGTGGCTGCGGTTGCCGGGTAGTGCCGGGCCAGCGCCCCATTTGCCCTCGGGGGTGCGGGTGAGGATGCGGTGGGCCTCAAGCGCGGTGGCAAGGCGGTGGGCGGTGGCGCGTGGCAGCCCGGTGGCCTCGCAGAGCTCGTTGAGGCTGGACGGCCGGTTCGCGGCGGTCATCATGATCGCCACGGCTCGGTCAAGTACCTTGATTCCGGAAACTGCGCTATACTCTCCCATACAGTGAAATCTACGTCCCAATTTATGAGATTTCAAGTGGAGTGAATAACTATGAGCGAAAACCTAACCCTAGCCGAGAAAGTCTGGCGCGATCATATCGTGAAGAAAGGGGAGAACGGTGCACCCGATCTCCTCTACATCGACTTTCAACTTCTGCACGAAGTTACCAGCCCGCAGGCTTTCGACGGCCTGCGCATGACCGGGCGCAGCATGCGCCACCCCGAACTGCACCTGGCCACCGAGGATCACAATGTCCCCACCCTGGGCATTAAGACCGGAAACCTGCTGGAAATCAAAGACGAGATTTCGCGCACGCAGGTCTCTACCCTGCGCAAGAATTGCGCGGAGTTTGGCGTGCGCCTGCACTCTATGGGGGATGCCCAGCAGGGCATCGTCCACACCGTCGGACCGCAGCTGGGTATCACCCAGCCCGGCATGACCATTGTCTGCGGTGATTCCCATACCTCGACGCACGGGGCCTTTGGCTCCATTGCCATGGGCATTGGCACCTCCGAGGTCGAGCACGTCATGGCCACGCAGACGCTGTCCCTTAAGCCTTTCAAGACCATGGCCATAGAGGTCACCGGCGAACTGGGCCCAGGGGTCTCCGCCAAGGACCTCATCCTGGCCATCATCGCCAAGATTGGCACCGGCGGCGGCCAGGGCCACATCATCGAATATCGAGGCGAGGCCATCCGCAAGATGTCGATGGAAGCCCGCATGACCATCTGCAACATGTCCATCGAGGCAGGCGCTCGCGCCGGCATGGTCGCCCCAGACCAGACCACCTTTGACTACGTGGAGGGCCGCGAGTTTGCGCCGAAGGGCGCGGACTGGGGCGCGGCGGTGGATTATTGGAAGACCCTGCCCACCGACGAAGGTGCGGTCTTTGACACCGTGGTAGAGATTGACGGCTCCGCGCTGACGCCTTTTGTGACCTGGGGTACCAACCCGGGTCAGGGCTTGCCGCTGGGAGCGAACGTGCCTGATCCAGAGGACTTTGCGGACGATAACGCCAAGGAAGCCACGCGCAAGGCGCTTGAGTACATGGATCTCAAGCCCGGCACACCGTTGCGTGACATTGCCATCGATACCGTATTCCTCGGTTCGTGCACCAATGCCCGCATCGAGGATCTGCGCGCCGCTGCCGAGGTAGTCAAGGGCCGCGCCATCGCAGAGAACACCCGCATGATCGTCGTGCCTTCTTCCGCCGTGGTTAAGGAAGAAGCTGAGGAAGAAGGCTTGGATGAGATCTTCCGCGCCTTCGGCGCCGAGTGGCGTACTGCCGGGTGCTCGATGTGCCTGGGCATGAACCCGGATCAGCTTAAGCCGGGAGAGCGCTCCGCATCGACGTCTAACCGTAACTTTGAGGGACGACAGGGGCCGGGCGGGCGTACCCACTTGGTTTCGCCTGAGGTCGCCGCAGCTACTGCGGTTACCGGGCACTTGGCCGCCCCGATGGATCTATAAGGAAAGCAGAAGGAGAGAAGAAGACAATGGAGAAATTCGTCACCCACACCGGCGTCGGAGTTCCGCTGCGCGCCTCCAACGTGGATACCGACCAGATCATTCCGGCCCGCTACCTCAAGTCCGTCAAGCGCACAGGCTTTGCAGAGGGCCTATTTTCCAACTGGCGCTCCGATCCGCATTTCATTCTCAACCGAGAGCCCTTCAAGGAAGGTTCCGTGCTCTTTGCCGGGCGGGACTTTGGTACCGGCTCCTCGCGTGAGCACGCGGTGTGGGCGTTGAGTGAATATGGCTTCAAGGCCGTGTTCTCCTCGCGCTTCGCTGATATCTTCCGCGGTAACTCCGGCAAGGCCGGGCTATTGACCGGACTGATGGAACAGGAAGACATCGAGCTCATTTGGAAGCAGCTCGAGGCCGGGGAGACCGAGACCACGGTGGATCTCGATGCCCGCACCGTCAGCGTTGGCAACAGCACCTATAGCTTCGACATCGATGACTACACCCGCTGGCGCCTCATGGAGGGGCTGGATGATATCGGCCTGACCCTGCGCAACGAGGACGCCATCGAGGCCTACGAGGCCAAGCGGCCCTCCTTTAAGCCCGCTGTGCCGCGCGTTTAACGCACTGGCAGGGGGCTGGCTAGATAGTCAGCCCCGGTGAGCTCCCCGCCGTTGAAAGAAAGCACCCACACGGATGCTTTCTTGAACTTGAGTTCTTCCAGATCGACCTTAAGGAAGGGCGGGTTGAGCTCAGCTATTATCCCCGGAATGGTCTCGCCTTGGCTGACAATGACGGGCACACCGCCGCCGCTGGCCACTCGGTCAAAAGCTGCAATTGCTCCCTGCCTGTTATTGGCCCAGGCTTCATCGCCAAAGTTGATATTGACCGCGATATCCATGCCCAGCTCATCAGCCAAGGGGGCTGCGGTTTGCTGGCAACGCTGCGGCTGCGCGGAATAAATTACAGTCGGGTGGAACGGGGCCAACAAGGGCACGAGCATCTCGGCCTGACGGCGTCCCTTCTTATCTAGGGGGCGCAGATCATCGGAACCTTCCCACTTCTTCCGATCATGGGCACGCGCATGGCGGACATAGAGCACCCGCGTCGTGGGAGCTAGGCGCAGGCGCTTCTTAGCCTTGGCCAAGACCTCAGTGTCAACCTCATAAGACAAAAGTTGCGGGGCTTCGTCGATGCCAACCCAGCGCAGCTCGTCCGTCTCGCTGTTTTGGGCAAAGGAACCCTCTAGCACGCGCGCCATCCAGTAGTAAACCACCTTGGTTCGGCCTTGGACGGGATAAGTAATCTTCCCAATGAGCTTGCCTAGACGGACCGAGTAACCGGTTTCCTCGAAGATCTCGCGCGCTGCTGTGGCAGGCAGAGATTCTCCAGGATCTACTTTGCCCTTGGGCAAGGACCAATCGTCATAGTGCGGGCGGTGAATGAGTGCGACCTCGGGGTCATGGGGGTCCCCGCGCCACAGCACGGCACCGGCAGCCAGCGTGGTGCGGGTGAACTCGTGAGCCGGATCCGGCGGGACCTCTTGATGGCGCCCTGAGATGAAGACCTCGGGGCGGGCATCCTTGTCAGTTTCGTGCATGTTCTTTGGGTTCGGGCCCTTGGCCATGGCGCTCCTTGTCGGTGTTTGTTCTCGCCGCCCCATTTTTCTCCGAATCGCGGCATATTGCATCTGCACGCGCCGAAGTGTGGGCACATGCTCGACAATAGCTAGTTTCGCTGCCCCAATAAGCCTGCATGCTTTAATGGGGGACGGACATTGTGAGAATCGACATTGTGAGAATCAAAACGTGAGGGCGTGAGCACTAGATGTTAAAAGTGGCAGTGATGGGTGCAGGTTCATGGGGAACGACCCTGGCTAAGGTCTTTGCAGATGCCGGAAACAATGTCACCTTGTGGGCTCGGCGTCCCGAGCTGGCTGCTGCCATCAATGACACACATTGCAACGTGGACTACCTGCCGGATTTTCAGCTTCCTAGCACCATTTCAGCAACCACGGATCCGGGCGCAGCTTTGGAGAGTGCAGAGATTGTGATCTTCGGCGTGCCTTCACAGACGCTGCGTTCCAACCTCGAACAGTGGGCGGGAATGCTCCCACCCGATGCCACCTTGGTCTCTATTTCGAAGGGTATTGAGACTTCGACTCTGCAGCGTATGAGTGAGGTTATCGCGGATGTGACGGGCGCAGAAGCCTCGCGCATCGCCGTGTTGTCTGGCCCCAACCTCGCGAAGGAAATCATCGAGGAGCAGCCCGCGGCAACAGTCATCGCCTGCCCCGACGAAAGGCGCGCACGCCAGGTCCAAACGGCCGTGGCTACCGCGTATCTGCGGCCCTATACCAACGTCGATGTGGTTGGCGCTGAGATCGGCGGAGCGTGCAAGAATGTCATTGCACTGGCCTGCGGCATGGCCGCGGGCAAGGGGTTGGGCAACAACACTCTGGCCACGGTCATCACTCGCGGGCTGGCGGAGATTACCCGTTTGGGAGTGGCCCTTGGCGCCGAGCCTTTTACCTTTTCCGGGTTGGCGGGTCTAGGGGACCTGGTGGCAACGTGCAATTCCACGCTCTCACGCAATCGCACCTTCGGCTACCGTCTCGGTCAAGGCGGCACCCTAGAAGAGGCCACCGCGGCGACGCATGGACAGGTTGCCGAGGGAGTCATTTCCTCGGAGTCCGTGTTCAGGCTGGCGCGCACCGCTGGGGTGGAGATGCCGATTACCGAGGCGGTCTTTGGCGTGTGCCATCGCGGGGTCAAGGTCGACGATATGGTGGTTGCTTTGATGGGTCGCACCAAGAAGGCGGAGTAGCGCCGGGGTAGAGTTGAAGGCCATGAACTCAAAGATCCGCGTGGCCGTCATCTACGGTGGCCGAAGCACCGAGCATTCCGTATCCTGCGTGTCGGCGGGGGCCATCATGGCCAACCTTGACCCCGCCAAATACGAGATCATCCCGATCGGGATCACCAAGGACGGCGCTTGGACGCAGGGCGTCACCAGTGGACTTGAGATCCACAACCGCATGCTGCCTGAGGTAGCAATGGGCGATGAGCTCACCCTCTCCCTCAACCCTGCGACTAAAGGCACGTTCTATAACCTCAGCAAAGGTGGCGTGCACGCGCAAGTAGACGTTATCCTGCCGGTGTTGCACGGGCCATTCGGGGAGGATGGCACCATCCAGGGTCTTTTTGAGCTCTCCGGCGTGCCCTACGCGGGCGCGGGCGTTCTCGCCTCCGCCGCCTCCATGGACAAGGAGTACACCAAGAAGCTGCTCGCAGCTGAAGGCATTCCGGTGGCTGCCCAGGTCGTGCTCACTGGTGCGCGCGAACTGCAAGAGGAAGAAAAGCACAGCCTAGGGCTGCCGGTTTTTGTTAAGCCGGCCCGTGGTGGCTCCTCCATTGGTGTCTCGCGGGTGAGTGACTGGAGCGAACTTGCCGCTGCCCTTGACGTGGCCTTTGCCACCGATAGCAAGGTCCTCATCGAGCCAGAGATTGTGGGACAAGAGGTAGAGATCGGGGTGCTCCAGTACGCTGATGGTTCCTTGCTGGCCTCGGAGCCGGCCCTGCTGGCTGGCATCGCAGACTCGGAAGACGGTTTCTACAGCTTCGACACCAAGTACTTGGATGATGTAGTCACGGCGCAGATCCCAGCTCCGCTGGAGCCTGCGGTGACACTCGAGATCAAAGAGATGGCGCTAGAGGCATTCCGCGCGCTCGATTGCGCGGGTCTTTCGCGCGTCGACTTCTTTGTCACCGAGTCCGGCGCCATAGTCAACGAAGTCAACACCTTCCCAGGATTCACCCCGATTTCGATGTACCCACAGGTGCTGGCGCATTCCGGAGTGGAGTACACCCGCCTGCTGGATTGCCTCATCGAGCAGGCGCTGGGCTCCGCAGCTTAAGCCTCCTGGGCCGGGGTATGCGCAGAGAGCACGTCGCTCAGGCGCACGAGCGCAGACCCAGCTGCATCCTGCGGCGCATGGAGCGCTAGATCGTCTGCGCGCCCGAGGGCGAACCAAGTTCCTGCAGTGGTGCCCTCACCCAAGGTCGTATCCTCGAACCAGGGAACGTCATTGACCTGCTGTAGCTGTACACCAGCGCGGTAGTTCTCCGGAGAGGCAATGCCGCAGCGCACGACGATCTCTTCACGCCCAGGCGCCGACCACACGAAGGTATTCTTCTCGTTGATGTCCGTGCGCCGTTGATAGCCATCGGCCACAGAATCCGGCAGATTATCTTCCAGTTCGCTGCACATCGCATCTGGGCCCGCTGCAAGCTGCGACAGAGGGGCGGGCGCTGGGCTCGGGCTGCGCGAGTCAAGCTTGTCTAGCGCCGAATCGAGGCCAGAGGGGCGTGCATCATCAAAGGTGGTGACCGCGAGGGTAGGGAAGTGATCGGTGTTGTACCAGGTTGTCAGGGTAGATCCCGGCGTCACATCGCTGACCTCCAGCCAGCGGCTCCCGTCAATGTCCTGCGGCTGGGAGTAGGAAGTATATTGCAGGGGCAAATCCACCCCGCACCGCAAAGTGACCTCATCCGTAGACGTCGATGCCCAGGCTGCCACGCCGGCTGGCACAGGCTCAGCCACCTCGGCCCGGGGGTGTCCCATGAAATCGCTGGGAAGTGCATCGACGGCGCCGGAGCACTGGGGAGAATCGGCGAAGTCTGACTTGATGGGGGAGATGGCGACAGGTGCCTTGGCCGTGTTTTCAAAGACGAACTTAGCGCCGAAAATTACCCCAAAGACTAACGCAATCGAGAGCCCAAGTGAGATATAGATTGCGGTGCGATTAAATTGGGTAGTCATAAGCGCTAATAATATCGAAAGGTCACCCGTGCACTTAACTCGAACTCTCGCGGAAGCGGGGGAACACGAAGTCATCGGAGAGATCATCGCCGCCGCTCCCAGCGCCCTCAACGGCGACGATGCCGCGGTCATGTACCCGGCGCCACCCAATTCGCGCACCGTGGCGGCCACGGACATGATGATTGAGGGTCGGCACTTCCGGCGCGAATGGTCCACCGCCAACGAGGTAGGTCAAAAGGCCATCCTTCGTAATTTCGCTGATATTGAGGCGATGGGGGCCCGTCCCACCGCGGCACTGCTAGCGATTGCCGCCCCGGATGACACCCCGGTGTCTTTCGTGCGCGGAATCGCCCAGGGCATCGCCGAGCGCTGCGCTAGCTACAACGCGGAGCTCGTGGGCGGGGACCTCACCCGCGCGGATGAGCTTATCGTCAACGTCATGGCCATTGGCTCTCTCGGAGGGAGCCGCCCGCCGCTCGTTCTCGACGGCGCTCGCGTGGGCCAGAAAGTCGTCGCACACGGCAAGATCGGCTACTCCGCCGCAGGCCTGGCCCTCCTTCAGCGCTTCGGTCGCGCCCTTCCGTCCGAACATGAGGACCTGTGGCCGCTTATCGACGCCCACTGTGCACCCTGGCTCAAACCCGGCCGGGGCGTTATCGCCCGCGCGGCCGGCGCGACCGCCATGACCGATAACTCCGATGGGCTTGTTCCTGACGTGGGCACGATAGCGCGGCGTTCAGGAGTACACATCGACCTGGACTCTGCGGCAATAGCCCCAGACCCGCTCCTTAATGCCGCGGCAGCGCTGCTTGAGGTCGACCCCTGGGAATGGGTTCTAAGCGGCGGCGAGGACCATACCCTGGTGGGCACCACCCACAAGGAGGCACCGGCGGGCTTTCGCGTCATCGGAAGTGTTCAACGCGGTGGGGGAATCACCGTCGACGAGCACCAACCCGCCTATTGGCACGGTTGGGTGGGCTTTTAAATGAAACCGAGCTACCACCCCTCCTGGGAACCCATACTCGGACCGGTGCTAGAGCAGCACTGGCCGCATATTGAGAAAGAACTGGCTGCCGGCGACTTCCTTCCGGCACCGGCAGACGTCTTTCGGGCCTTCACCCTGCCACGTGACGAGGTTCGGGTACTCATCGTTGGCCAAGATCCCTATCCCACCCCGGGACACCCCATGGGCATGGCCTTCTCCACCCAACCCGGCGTGCGCCCTCCGCGTTCCTTGGTTAACATCTACCGCGAGCTCTACGAAGACATCAAGGTTCCCAGCCGCGAGGACGGAGACCTCAGCGCTTGGCAAAAACAGGGAGTCATGTTGCTCAACAGGGTGCTCACCGTAGCCCCGGGTAAACCCGGTTCCCACCGCGGACTGGGCTGGCAGCCTGTAACAGAGGCCGCCATTCGCTCCCTCAACCGCCGCCCGATGGTGGCAATCCTATGGGGAAGGGACGCCCAAGCCTGTGCAAAGTTCTTGCCAGATGTGCCCTGCATTGAGTCCCCGCATCCCTCGCCCCTGTCCGCCAGCCGTGGCTTCTTTGGCTCCCGACCTTTCTCCCGCGCCAATGCGCTCTTGGTTGACCAAGGTGCGCGCCCAGTGGACTGGCGCTTGTAAGGTAGTTCTCATGTCTTTTCCCCCAGCATTAGATGCTCGCGGCCTGCACAATTGGGCCAATCGCACGGTTGGAGAGCTCTCCCTGCGCCGCGCCGAGATCAATGCACTCAATGTATTCCCCGTCCCCGACGCCGATACCGGTTCGAATATGGCTCACACCATGGAGGCCGCGGTTGCAGAGGCAGACAAGGGCGGCGACGTAGCCGAGGCCTTGGCAGTAGGATCGGTACGCGGCGCCCGGGGTAACTCTGGCATGGTGCTCTCCCAGGTGTTGCGTGGGGTGGCGGATGCCACCGTGGACTCTGTTGTGGACGGTCCCGTCTTGGCGCAAGCACTAACCCTGGCAGTATCGCTGGTTGATCGTGCCATCGCGCAACCGGTCGAGGGCACCGTCATCACCGTTCTGCGCGCTGCTGCCGACGCCGCCACACGGGCAACGGAGATTCCCGGAGCGCGCCTGTACGATATCGCCGCAGCGGCTCTCGAGGCCGCCCGTGACGCCCTCGAGAAAACGCCCTCTCAGCTGCCCATCCTGCGCGAAGCCGGAGTGGTAGACGCCGGCGGAACGGGGCTTGTCATCTTCCTCGAGTGCCTCATTGCCGAGCTCGAAGGGGCACAGGTGCGCGAGGGAGAAACCGAGCTGGAGAAATCCCCGGAGCTTGAAGTGGTCTTCTTCTTCGAAGAAGGCGACCTCAAGGAACTCGAACGGCAGATTGCTTCGTTGGGAAATAGCTTGGTTATAGCGCGTGCCACCGAGGATTCAGCCAGCGTACACATCCACACCCGGCGCGCCGGGTTCCTCATCGAGACGGCTTTTGGCTTGGGTAAGGTTTCCGGGCTACACCTTGAAGTATTGCCAGAGGTGCCCGAGGTCGCCGCCACGGTTGCGCCTCGTCGAAAGATCTTCGTCGCGGCGGCGCCGGGACCGATAGCGGAGCTTTTCAAGTCCATTGGTGCGATTCCTCTTGAGCCCGGGGAGACGCTCGAGGCCAGCGCAGTGCAAGACATCTTCTTGCCCAATGGCAGTGATGCGCGGTGCCCCGGCGCCACGGTAGTCCCCACCGATTCCCTCGTCGCAGGCTTGGCCGCCATCTCGGTCTATGAGCCGGATAACCCCGATACTGCTGCGGTGGTGGAATCGATGACGGATGCTGCACACTCCATGCGCGTAGGCCATCCGGCTGAGGAGAACGAAGATGAGGTAATCTCTACCTGCCGGCGCCTGCTCGAGGGCGGCGGAGAACAGATAACCATCCTGACCTCCTTGCCCCTGGATTCCTCCTCTCTTACCCAGACTTTAGGGGTGCATGTCATGGTGGTGAGCGTGCCGGGGGCTGCCACAGAGATCGGGGTGGAATAAGTTATGCTCGGGTGGCGAGACGAACGCCCCTTGGAAGATGTGCTGCCGGCCAAGGACGCCCACAACATCACCAAGGCGCTGGGCTATCGCACCTGCGGCGAATTGCTCGGGCACTACCCGCGTGACTACATCCGCCACAACAAGGACGTAGGCCTGGGGGATGCCGCCGAAGGCGATATCGTCACGGTTACCGGCATAGTCAGCGCTATTTCCAAGCGTGATACCGGCCGGACCACCATCATCAACGTCCAATTGGATGGAAACATCTCGGCCACCTTCTTCAATGCGCTCTATGTGCTGGGCATGCTCAAGCGCGGGATGCGCGTCATGCTCAGCGGTAAGCTGAAGTTCTTTCGCGGCATAGCCCAGCTGCAACAGCCGGACTTCGTCGTCATCGATGCCTTTGGCCGGCCCTCGGGTGAGCTGGAGCCCTATCTCGTACCGGAGCCGGATTCGCGCCAGCCCAGTGGAAAGCGCTCAAAGAAACAGCAGGCAACAGGCTCTTTGCGCAAGCTATCGCAGTTCGGAAGGCTCGATAAGCTTTTGCTCGAGCGCGAGTGGATTCCCATATACCCGGCAACCTCTACCGTCAGCTCTTGGTATCTCATGGGGGCAATCCACCTCGTATTGTCCAAGACCCCGTCCATCGAGGAGCCGCTCGATATAGACATGATGGTCGGAATGGATCAGGCCTTGCGCGAGGTACATGAGCCTCCAGCGGCTGGGCCGCAGCGCGCCATAGCGCGCCTGAAGTACAACGAGGCGCTTTCCATTGGGCTGGTCATGGCTCTGCGCCACCGCGATGCACAGTCGCGGCAGGCCGTCGCCCTGCCCGCCAGGGAAGAGGGAGCGCGTGCCGAGCTTGTGGCACACTTGCCCTTCGAACTTACTGCGGGGCAGCGGCGAGTCATCGAGGAAATAGACGCAGACCTGTCCCGCACGGTGCCGATGATGCGCCTTTTGCAAGGAGAAGTCGGTTCTGGAAAGACCATGGTTGCCGTCATCGCTATGCTCCAAGCCTGTGACGCCGGAAAGCAGTCAGCCCTGCTGGCCCCGACTGAGGTGTTGGCGGGGCAGCACGCGGCGTCGATAAGCGCTGCGGTACCAGCCGGAGTCAAGGTGGTATTGCTGACTGGGGCGATGCGCGTGGCGGAGAAGCGGCAGGCTTTGCTCGATATCGTCTCTGGTGAAGCCGATATTGTTGTTGGCACCCATGCGCTAATCCAGGACAGCGTGGAGTTCTTCGACCTGGGCCTGGTAGTCGTTGATGAACAGCACCGTTTCGGCGTGGAACAGCGCGACACCCTGCGCGCGAAGACACGTGAAGGCTTGAGCCCCCACGTGTTGGTCATGACGGCGACCCCGATCCCGCGCACCATCGCCATGACGGTATTCGGTGACCTTGAGGTCTCCACCCTGCGCGAGCTGCCAGGGGGCAGGCACCCGATTCAATCCTCGGTGGTGCCAGAATGGCGGCCGGCCTGGGTTATCCGCGCGCTCACGAGGATCCGGGAGGAAGTCGAACACGGCCACCAGGCCTACATTGTCTGCCCTCGCATTGAAGGCGAGGGTGGGGTCCTTGAGGTAGCTGAAGCGCTCTCCCACGGCCCGTTGCGGGGCCTGGAAGTTGGCGTGCTGCACGGAAGAATGAAGGACAAGGATGCCGTGATGAACCGCTTCGCGCGCGGGGAGATCGATGTTTTGGTCTCGACCACCGTCATCGAGGTGGGCGTGGACGTTCCTAATGCCACAGTGATGTTGATTCGAGAGGCGGAGAGCTTCGGGGTCTCGCAGCTGCATCAGTTGCGTGGACGGGTCGGGCGTGGCGGAAACGCCTCAGTGTGCCTGTTTCATACAAATGCTTCCCAAGAGTCTGCCGCCTTTCGGCGCCTGTATGAGATTTCCCAGACCACTTCGGGTTTTGACCTGGCGGAATTGGATCTGCGTCAGCGTCATGAGGGCGATATCTTGGGCACGATGCAATCCGGAACGCACCGCACCTTGCGCCTGCTCAACCTAGCGGAGGACAGAGACATCATTGAGCGCACCCACAAAGATGCCGCAGCCCTTGTCGCCCGCAATCCAGGCCTTGCACGGGAGCTGACGAAGAACCTCAGCGATAGCGAGCAGGAGTTCCTCGAGAAGAACTAACTGCCAGCTGCCAGCCGCGTGATACAGGGGCACCTGCGGGGGCAAGTCGGGGAACCGGTGCATAAGAGTCAGGGGAGTCGGCGATATTCTAGAGAGCATGAAGATTTTCGCGCCTTTTGCGGGCATCGTTCGCTACCACGTCAAGGAGGGAGAAAAAGTCTCCGCCGGAGACATCATCGCGACTGTAGAGGCCACCAAGCTCGAGGCCCCAGTTCATACCCCCGGCCCCGGGGTGGTTACGCAGCTACGCATGGAGCCTTTCAGCGATGTCGTGGGTGGAGATGAACTCGCCACAATCGGGGAGGTCTAAAGATGACGAGGATTATTTCCGGTGCAGCCCGCGGACGGCGCTTGCAGGTGCCGCAGAAAGGCACCCGCCCCACCTCTGATCGCGCGCGCGAAGGACTATTTTCCTCCCTCGAAGCGCGCTGGGGTTTTAATGATTCCCGCGTCCTTGATCTCTTTGCCGGCTCCGGCGCGCTGGGGCTCGAGGCAGCCAGCCGCGGTGCGATCGAGGTCGTTTTGGTCGATGACAATGCCGCAGCCGTCGACATCATCCTGGGCAATATGCGCGTGGTTGGCCACCCTGGCGTCTCGGTAGAGCGCCACAGCGTATTCGATTACTTGGCCCATGCCCCGCAGCGCCATTTTGACCTTGTCCTTGCTGATCCTCCCTATGCTTTTGCACAAGTCGCAGAGCTCATCGCGGCGCTCGAGCCGGTGCTGGCTGATAGCGCCATGGTGGTTATTGAGCGTCCCAGCGATTCCCCCGCGACGCAGTGGCCGGCGGGTTTTGAAGAAACCGGCCAGAAGCTCAAGAAACGCACCTTTGGCATAGCCCGCATGGATATGGCGATTTATCATCGCAGCATTGGCTCGCCGGAGTAGGGGCAGCGTGCATTGAAAGCTGCACGTTTTGAATGCACAGTGATTTAGGAGCACAATGCACTAAAACTGTTATTCCCGCCACGTGTCAGCTCAAGCGGGGCTGAAGATAGGAAAGCAATGACTAAAGCCGTGTGTCCTGGGTCCTTCGATCCGATAACGCTCGGGCACGTAGATATTTTTAACCGTGCCAACGCCATGTTTGATGAGGTAACCGTGGTGGTGACCGGAAACCCAGAGAAGCCTTCCGGGCTCTTTAGCGTCGAGGAGAGGGTCGAGCTCATCCGGCAGGTTGTTCCCGCCGACATTAAGGTTGATTGGTGGGCGGGGCTGCTGGTTGATTACACCACCAAGCATGGCGTGGACACACTGGTCAAGGGCCTGCGCTCCTCCCTGGACTATGAGTACGAGCTGCCCATGGCACAGATGAATAGGCGCCTGTCTGGGGTCGATACGGCCTTCTTGCTCACTGATGAGAAGTATGGCTACATCAGCTCTTCCCTATGCAAGCAGGTGGCCCAATACGGTGGTGATGTCACCGGCATGTTCCCAGATGTAGTCGCCGCGGCGGTCCAAGAAAAGTATCGCGCCAAAGGAACCTACGCATGATGCTCGCCTTGGCCATCCTCGCCATCGTGGTGATGGGTTCTTGCCTGCAGCGCGTCTCGGGGATGGGGCTGGGACTCGTCGGCGGGCCGCTGGCAACCTTGTTGCTCGGCCCAGTCGAGGGAATTATGGTCGTCAACGTCTTGGCGTTTATCAACGCGATTCTGACCACCTATACGGCGCGTCAAGACGTTGATTGGAAAAAGTTTTCCCTCATCGCTCCCGTCATGGTGCTGGGATCGGTTCCCGCGGCGTTGCTCATTACTAAAATCGATACGGCGACGCTGCTCATCATTGTGGGCGGCGCCCTGCTCATCGCCCTGGGGGTGGTCAGCTTCGGGAGAAAGTTCGTACCACCCCTCAACGGAAAAGGGCCGGCGATCTCGGCGGGCATCATTGGCGGATTCACCAATACTTTGGCCGGCGTAGCCGGTCCAGTGGTCACGGTCTACGCGCAAGCAGCGAAGTGGCCACAGCACGTCTATGTCGCGACTCTACAGCCCATCTTCCTGGTGGGCGGTTTGGTCTCCGTGGTGGCCAAACTCTCCGTCGGCGCCGGCGGCTTCGAACACGTCACCTGGCTCATCTGGCCGGCGGGCATCCTCGGCATGTTTATCGGTCTCTTCTTAGGATCTAAGATTGCGCACCGTGTCCCCCGAGAAAAGGCGCGCATTCTCTCATTGAGCGTCGCTGGCCTAGGCGCGCTGAGCGCCTTGATCCGCGGCATCATCACCCTCTAGCCCTCGGGGGCTGAGGCGGGGACTGAGTGGCACGGGGATGACGCCTTCAGCAGCGAGCCTAGCTTAGAGCAGCGAGGAGAGGAATGCCTTCGTGCGCTCATGGCGCGGGTTATCCAAGACCTGCTGGGGAGTGCCCTGCTCGACAACTACGCCGGAGTCCATGAAGAACACCTTGTCGGCGACTTCGCGGGCAAAGCCCATCTCGTGGGTGACCACGAGCATGGTCATGCCGTCTGCAGCAAGATCCCGCATCACGCGCAGAACTTCGCCCACGAGTTCGGGATCGAGGGCGGAGGTAGGCTCGTCGAAAAGCATGAGCTTGGGATCCATCGCGACGGCGCGGGCGATAGCCACGCGCTGTTGCTGCCCTCCCGAAAGTTGAATTGGGTACGCATCCTTCTTGTGGGCTAGACCCACGCGTTCCAGCAATTCCATGGCGTGAGCCTTAGCCTTGGCCACGGGAACCTTCTTGACGTGAACTGGGGCCTCGATGATGTTGTCGAGGACCGTGCGGTGGGGAAAGAGGTTAAAGCTCTGGAAAACCATGCCGATGTCGGCGCGCTGCGCTGCGGCTTCCTTTTCACTAACCTCGTAGAGAACGCCATCTTTCTCGCGGTAGCCGATGAGCTGCCCGTCGACGTAGAGGCGGCCACCCGTTACCTTGTCGAGGTGGTTGACGCAGCGCAGGAAGGTGGATTTGCCGGAGCCGGAAGGCCCGAGCAAGCAGGCCACCTCGCCGCGTTCTACCTCGATGTTGATGCCCTTGAGCACCTCGAGGTCTCCAAAGGACTTGTGCACGTTCTGTGCGGAAATCATGGGTGTGGACATCTACTTCTTAACCTCCGGGATGACGGAAACGTTGCCGGGGATGGACCCCTCGGCGTCGGCAAGCGCAGCGAGCTGGCGGCCCGTGAGCTCCCGTGAGGAGCCGCGCTCATAATAGCGCTCAAGGAAGTGCTGACCCACCATGAAGATCGACGTGATGACGAGGTACCAGGTGGCAGCGACCATGAGCAGCGGAATCGGCTGGAACAAGGCGGCGGCAATATCGGTCGCGCGCCCGAAGATTTCCATGGTGTAGGGGATAGCCACGACCAATGAAGAGGTCTTGAGTAAGGAGATGAACTCGTTGCCAGTGGGAGGAATGATGATGCGCATGGCCTGGGGCAAAACGGTGCGCCGCATGGTCATCCACCAGCTCATTCCCAAAGCCTTGGAAGCTTCCTTCTGGCCTTCCGGAACCGAGGAGATGCCGGAACGCACAATTTCAGCCATGTATGCGGCCTCGTTGAGACCGAGACCGATTACGGCTAGGAAGAAGGCGTTGGTGAGGATTCCCTCGAGGGAGATCTCCGCGAATCCCAAGTTGATGGACTGGTAAAGAGCCGAAAGCAGGCCCCAGAACACAAGCTGGACGTACACCGGGGTACCGCGGAATACCCAGAGGAAGAGCCAAGCGACGCCGCCTAGGACGGGATTGGGGGACATACGCATCACCGCAAGAGCGACGCCGCCGACGACGCCGATGATCATCGCGAGGAAAGTGATGGCGATGGTGTGTAGCGAGGCCATCGCGATACGGGTGTCGAAGAGATATTGGAAGTAGGTCTGCCAACCAAAGGCCTCATTGCGGGCTGCGCCGATGATAAACCACGCGCCGAGCAGGAGCAGTACTGCAGCAAAGACTAGGCGCCAGGGGTGGCGAAGTGGGCGTGCGTGAATGTCCGCGCCGCTCTCCGGAGAGACTGGCTGCTGTGCTCGCGCAGTGCTTCTAGCCGAAGCGCTATTAGACGGTGAGTTATGAGCCATTGATGGGCCTTTCGTTGATCATTGCCTGCTCGACTAGTCCTTGGTCTATGCCCCACTGGGCGAGGATTTCTTGATATTGGCCGGTTTCGATGAGATGTTGGAGAGCCGCCGCAACAGCGGGCCCAAGCTCCGAGTTCTTTGGAACCGCGAAACCATAGGGCGCGGCATGGCTTATTTCCCCGACGGTCTCCAGTCTGTCCTCGGAGCGGTCGACTGCCCACGCAGTCACCGGGGAATCGGCGGAGAACGCATCTGCACGGCCCATCATCACGGCGAGGGCAGCGTTATCCGAGGAGTCATAGGATAAGACAGTGAGATCCCCGCCGCAGGCTTCTCGCTTGGGGCGGACGTCATCGGTCTCGGAGACGGTACTGCGCTGCACCGCAATGGTCAGACCGCAGGGATTGTCGGGGTCAATATCTTTGGTGCTCTTGGAGTATTTGGCCCACTGGATTCCCGCGTAGAGGTGATCGACAAAGTCGAAGCTTTCACGGCGTTCCGCATTGTCGGTAAAGCCCGAGCCGCCCATGTCGATCTGGCCCTGCTGCACGGCCGGCAGAATCATGGCGAAGTCCTGTTCTACAGGCCGGAAGTCCAAGCCAAGAACGTCTGCGACGGCGCGCGCCAAGTCCATCTCTACTCCCACGATATTGCCGGCGGAATCCTTGAACTCGAAAGGTGCAAAAGGCGGGTTCGTGCCCACGGTGAGCACCCCGTCGTCATCGTGATAGAGCGCTGCGATTCCTGGGACCATGTCGGTGTGGGGTTGCTTCCAGCCCTCAGGTAACGCAGATTCCTCGTTGGTGACGCAGCCGGTGAGCGCCAAAGAAGGCACCAAGCACGCGGCTAACACGCCTAACCTCAAGGGCCGAGAACGAACATTCATAAGCTTAACTAGCCTTCTTTTCAATGGTTTTTGCTGCGCGGGCGTCGGCGAAGATGAGCAAGGCCACGACCAGCGCGCCCAAGGCCATGATCGCGAATACAAGTCCCGTGCTGGCATCCTGGTCACTACCGAAGGGCCACAGAGGACGAAGGGATCCCAGCATGAAGCCGGCCATTGCCGCCAAAGTAGGCGTCCGCTTGTGCTCCAGCAGATAGTTCAAGACCTTGACAAACGCGGCGAGTCCGCAGATGGCGCCGAGGAAGAATACGCCGATAATGGCGAAATTACGCTCGGAGACAGCAGTAATAATGGGGGCATATAGCCCCAGCGTCAGCAGGATAAGGGAACCGGAGACTCCCGGCATGATGAGCGCACAGACCGCAATGGCGGCAGCGAAGAAGATGACGATGAAGCTCGGGTTTTCTTTGGGTTCGGAGATATAGCCTGTGAGCAGGAAGAAGCTTATTGCGGCGAGGATGAAAGCGATGATGGCCTGGCGGGAGGTGCGGTCAGCAGCGCTGAGCATCGAGAACGGAACGAAGATGGATACCGCCACCATGCCAAAGAAAAGTGCATTGGAGACCGACACCTGGTTTTCCACAAAGGCGGAGAGGATGGAAGAAAATCCGAAGACAGCGGCGAAAATTCCTACGGCGACTGAGGCCAGAAACCCCCACTCAACCTGCTTGAAACGCCCCGAGATGAGCCAGTTCGCGTTTCTTAGGGCGCGTTCGTAGATGCCGATGATGAGTGCGACGGTGCCTCCAGAGATGCCGGGGACTAGCTCGGCCATGCCGATGATCGCGCCGCGAAGGGCGTTGAGAATATAATGCATATTTCCGAAACTAATAGGTAAATGGGGTCTAAACGGGGTGCCGTGCCGAGCTTTCCTCTCAGATATAGGAACACCGTGCTGAGGGGGACACCCGCCAACCAGCGGTAGCGCTATGAATAATGCCGACCTCGCCCTTGCCCAAACACGGAATGAGACGGGGGGAGAGACTGAGGGAACTATGCAGCGTGCGCACCCGATAGTCCTTTATTGTTTCACCCAACGTCCGAGACTGCAAATATGCATCGACGTGCGGGTTATGCGGAAACCTGCACCTGTTCCTCCGCGCTTTCTGGCACGCTGGCGCCGGTAGGAGGGGTACTCAGCGAGCTTTGAGCAACGACGATGCGGTGCATAGCTGCTTCTAGAGGCCCGCGGCGATAGCGTGCTTTCCACGCCGTCGCCCCCGCCGAGCCAACCACCACGCTCCAGCCCAAGGCGCTCGGGCTCCCCTCGCCTTGCAAGGAAGCCGAGGCGGAGGTGGAGGCGGAGACGGAGGCAGAGCTTTGCGCTGCAGTTTCCGAGGGATCAAAGGGGACGAAAGCCCCATAGACCCACGCCGCTGAGAGGACGTGCGCGACATAGAGCGTCAGCGCCATGGAACCGAAAGCCTTGAAAGAGGTGAGTACGAAGGAAAGACCTCGTACCGCGCCGAGCAGCAGGCACAGGGCGAGAACCAACAGTGAAAAACCCACGCTGGTGGCCTGGTCAATGAGCCCACCGGAGTGCCCGTCCGCGGCCAAGCAGACACTTAAGCCGCTGATGAAGAACTCTGGCAAAGAATCAAGCAGAAGAAAGAGCCTTCCCGTCGTTCCGTAGCCGCCGGAAAAGAAGATATCGAGGACTCCGCGCAGGAATAACCCGTCTGTGGTGAGAACAAGTCCCACTGCGGCGGCTATTGCCTGCCTGCGGCCTGAGTCTAGGAGCATTCTATGTGCGATGATTCCCACGCAGCCATATCCCACCCACGACCACAGGGGAAAGGCTCCGCCGAAAAGTGAGATCCTTTCATTCAAGCCCGGCAGGAGCGCTGGTATCAGCGGACCTAAGAGGAAGACTGCGCCGGCTATCTGTGCGATGCGTGCAGTACCTAAGCGAACGGCGGGGGTCAGGTCCCTGCCTCGTCCACATCAAACGCAACGTCCAACGCGCTACCGGCCTGTATCCAAAATCAACGATGGGCAAAGCACTACGACGACTCTCACTAGAGTTGCTCGCAGTAGAAAACCTAGAACAAGCTGCACAATGGACTGTCAAGCTGCATAAATTCGGGCACACTTTCCACCATCTGCTCAACGAAAAGACCTACATCAAAGACACTCCATACGAGCAGATCCCTACGTCAAAAAGACGCAACAAACGCTGGTGGTACACCCACTACATCCACCGTGGGGCATACACACAGCTACAAAACCTAGCCAAAGACAAGCACCTGTTTACATTTCTGACTGAAAAGACAGACGCCACAAAACTCAAAAGCACCACCAACAGTCTTGAAGGCGGAATCAACTCGCCGATCAAAAAGCTCATGTACGACCACCGCGGGCTACGAGATGAACACCAACGCATCGCCTGCGACTGGTGGCTCTACCTCCACACACAACTGCCTGACGACCCTGTAGAAATCGCCAGGCAGCAAAACTGGGGCAAAGACGCACTCGCCAAAGCAACAATCCTTGCCAACCAGGAGAAACAAGCCACCAACGGCCATGACGACAGCCGACCAGCAACCCTCGACAACGCCATAGACGCTGCCTACAACCACAATATGGGAATCAGAAAAGGCACAATGCGCTAGCCCTCACCAACACAAAATGACCATTACTACGACACGCCGCAAAACAACACATTCTGAGCATTAGCCCGTAGTTGAGGGGATTGACGGAAAAACCCGGCTAACTCAAAAGAGATAACCGGGTGTGTGGTGCCCCTGGTGAGACTCGAACTCACACTGAATGGGTTTTGAATCCATTGCCTCTGCCAATTGGGCTACAGGGGCGCGACTTGGACTGCAAAGGCCTAAAAGCAGACCTCAAATCAAGTCGGTGTCGTAGCGGTGCCGCGACTGGAATGAAGTTTAGCGCAACAATTGTTGCGCTTCCTAATTGGGGTCACATGCGGGCATGTTTCTCCCTGTGGGAAGCAGTTTCCTCGCTCGGCGGAGTGGGCGGTCTAACGCGGCATGGGGGAGTTACCTAAGATGGCTTAAGTGACTTCTACTCAGCCTCGCCTTCTCCTTATTGACGGACACTCCATGGCTTTCCGCGCCTTTTATGCCTTGCCTGCGGAAAACTTCTCGACCTCAGGTGGGCAATATACCAACGCGGTCTATGGCTTCCTTTCCATGCTGGCCAATATCGTGGCAGAGGAAAAGCCAGACTCCATCGCCGTGGCATTCGATGTGGGAAGAAAGACTTTCCGCACTGAGATGTTCCCGGAGTACAAGGCGCAGCGTGAGGCGGCGCCGGAGGAGTTCAAGGGCCAGGTGGACGTGATCCAGGAGATCCTTGAGACCCTGGGCATTACAACCATGTCCCGGGAAAACTTCGAGGCTGATGACATCGTGGCAACGCTTGCCACCGAGGCGGATGCATACGATACCTATATCGTCACCGGCGACCGGGATTACCTTCAGCTGGTCAACGATTCCACGACTGTTCTCTACCCCATGCGCGGGGTCTCCACTCTGCACCGTTTCACGCCGCAGGCAGTGGAGGAAAAGTACGGACTTAGTCCCGCGCAGTATCCGGACTTCGCCGCGCTGCGCGGAGACCCTTCAGATAACCTTCCCTCCGTTCCCAAGGTGGGGGAGAAGACCGCCACCAAGTGGATCCTCGAGTACGGGAGCCTCGATGGTCTCATCGAGCACGCGGAGGACATCAAGGGCGTCGCCGGTCAAAACTTCCGGGATCGCATAGAGCAGGTGAAGATGAATCGCAAGCTCACACAGATGATTACAGATATGGACCTGGAGGCGGGCCCGGACGATCTCGCTTTCAAGGGCGCGCGTGTGAGCGAGGTATCCGCGGAGTTTGACAGGTTGGAGTTCGGCGGGAATCTGCGCGAGCGCATCCTCAATGCCATTCCCCACGACGGGGATACGGAGCCGCAGCCTGCGGCGTTGTCCTCGGAGATCACCGTAGTGGATGAGCCTTTGGCGCAATGGCTGCCTGGCCGTGCCAACGTGGCGGTATTCGTACAGGGTGACGGCCGGCCCGCGCGGGGGGATGCCTCCGCACTCGCGCTTGTCGACGGCGGTTTTAGAGGGCTCCAGTTAGAGCTCGGCGAGCTTTCCGCAGAGGATGACAAGGTCCTGGCGCAGTGGCTGGAATCTGACGCGCCGAAGTACTTCCACGGGGCAAAGTCGGCCTTCCACATGCTTGCTGGTCGCGGTGTGCACCTGCGCGGCATCGCACACGATACCGCCATCGCCGCCTACCTGCTGCGTCCCGGCCAGCGCACCTACGCCCTGGCAGATGTCTATCAGCGCCACCTGCAGAAGACTCTGCCGACTGCCGGTAATCAGCTCTCCTTGCTTGATGAGACTGGGCTGTTAGAGCAGGCTGCGGCGATCATGGAGCTTGCGGGAGCGCTAACGCAGGAGCTGCAGGAGATAGATTCCTTCGAGCTCTACACCGATCTGGAGCTTCCCCTAGTCTCCATCCTTGCGCGCATGGAGGCCACGGGTATCGCCGTTGACGTTGAGATTTTGGAGACTCAGCGGGATGCCTTCATCGAGCAGGTCGCCGAGCAAGAAGCAGCAGCCCGCGAGCTTGCCGGCGATGACTCGCTCAACCTGAATTCGCCGAAGCAGCTGCAAACGGTGCTCTTCGAAACCTTGGACTTGCCCAAGACTAAGAAGACAAAGACGGGATATTCTACGGCCGCTAAGGAGATAGAGCAGCTCGCCGCCGAGCACCCGCATCCTTTCTTGGACCACCTACTGGCTCATCGTGAGTTTCAGAAGATGAAGACCACGCTGGAGGGTCTTATTAAAACGGTGCAGCCGGACGGGCGCATCCACACCACCTTTAATCAGACGGTGGCGTCCACCGGACGTCTATCCTCTACCGATCCGAACCTGCAGAACATTCCCGTGCGCACGGCGGCTGGACGCCAGATCCGCTCTGCTTTCGTGGTGGGCAAGGGCTTTGAAACTCTGCTCACCGCCGACTATTCGCAGATCGAGATGCGCGTCATGGCCCATCTCTCGAAGGATCCAGGGCTCATTGAGGCCTATCGGGAGGGAGAGGATCTTCACAACTACGTCGGATCGAAGGTTTTTGACGTCCCGGTCACGGAGGTCACCCCGGAACTACGCCGCCGTGTTAAGGCCATGTCCTATGGGTTGGTCTATGGGCTTTCAGCCTTTGGGCTTTCGCAGCAGCTTGGCATCCCGGCTCGCGAGGCCAAACAGATCATGGAAAACTACTTCGAGCGCTTCGGTGGGGTGAAGAAGTACCTCGATGAGGTTGTGGTTCAGGCCCGAAAGGACGGATATACCTCGACCGTATTTGGGCGTCGCCGTTATCTACCCGAGCTCAACTCAGACAACCGAGTGGCGCGAGAGAACGCTGAGCGGGCCGCGCTTAATGCGCCCATTCAGGGCACAGCCGCCGATATCATCAAGATTGCCATGATTCGGGTGGACAAGGCTCTCGCAGGGATGAAGTCCCGCGTCTTGCTGCAGGTGCACGATGAACTGGTGGTGGAAGTCTCCCCAGGTGAGCGCGAGGAAGTCAAGGCAATTCTCGAGCGCGAGATGGACTCGGCCATCACCCTCGACGTCCCCCTCGAGGTTTCGACGGGCATGGGAGACAACTGGGATGCCGCCGCGCACTAGGCGGTCCAGTGTTATTCTTCCTTCAGTTCGGGCGGCAGCTTTTCTAGTACGAGGTCTCCGGCGGCCATATCGAAGGGGTGCCTTCCAACCAAGAGCGTGGATACCCCCAGGATGGCGACGATGACGGGTTCCACGAAGCGAAGCCCAGTCACCGAGATGAGGGTGAGGAGCACCCAGCTGTTGCGAATAGCGGCTGGGCGCCAACCGTGGGGCCCAATGATCTCCAGGCGCAGGGACCATTTGCCGAGTGTGGTGTGCTTCGTTGCCTCGAAGCCCACGCGATAGATGTAGAAAACGAGCGCGAAGGAGACGATATCGTAGATCGCACCGCTTCGGCCGTTAAGCTCCACGCCTGCTAGGTGTAGCAACCAACGTAAAACTACGATGACGGCGGCCGCCAAGAAGGCATCTATCCACCAGGCCACGGCGCGGCGCAGGCTCAGCTTGAATCTCTCCCAGAACATGGAACTCACCTTAACCTTTTGACGTGAGTGAACTCGAAACGACGTTATTTCATGTTGGTACAGGAGAAGATGATGGTGCCGGGAAAGATGCCCCCGCGCAGCGGTGACCATTGGCCCCATTCGGTGCTCAGCTCCGGGGGCCATTCCGGCTCGATAACGTCCTCGATGAGGAAAGAACCTCGCATCTGTAGCGCGCGGAACCAGTCACCGAGGGTGCGATGGAACTCGGCGTAGGTTAGCTCCCCTGCGTCGTCATGCTCGAGATATGAACGCTCGAAGTAGCTCACCGAGGCGGTGAGCTCGCCGGGATCATCAGGAAAGATCCACCGCATGGGGTGGTTGACCGAGAATACAAACCTTCCACCTGGCCGCGTCACCCGGGAAATCTCGGCCAGAGCGTGGTCTATGTCTTGGACGAAGGGCAGGGCTCCAAAGGCGGAGAATGCAATATCGAAGGAGTTGCTGGCGAGGGGAATATTGAGCACATCGGCCTGCACGAGGGGGAGATCAGGGCTTTGCTTCCGCGTTGCGGCATGGCCGAGCATGGACCGAGAGATATCGAATCCCAGTGCCAAAGCTGAGCGACCGTGTAGCCAGCGAGTGCAGGCGGCTGAGCCGCATCCCACCTCAAGGATGCGTTTGCCTGTGGTATCACCGAGCAGATGCGCATCCTTCTCGTGCAGCATCTCCGGACACCAATAGAAGTCAGCGAGGTAGTCTGGGTGGCTCAAGTGATAGGAGGCGGAGTCCGCGTCCCAGAAGCGCTCGTTGGCCTGTGATGGGGTGGGCATGAGAATTAACCTACCTCTCTCAATGGGGCTCCAAAGACGCAGGGGAATATTTGCCCTTTAAGCTGGGTTAATGTAGTGTAATGCAAGCGTGTCTGTGCTTCGGTCGGTACTAGGCTTTTGTAGGAGAGTCTTTATCGTGCACGGGGCGGGATCGAGTTCCCGCGGTTCTGGCGGCCTTTTTGTGCCCGTGAACTGGGAATGATCGAGAGACGCGTAACTGTCCACATACGATCTCCTACATCACATTCGGAGCATTTTTTCATATGCCAACTTCTAACACCCCTCAGGTTGCGATCAACGATATCGGAACCGCAGAGGACTTCCTCGCAGCCGTTGACGCCACCATCAAGTACTTCAACGATGGTGACATCGTCGAGGGCACCGTGGTCAAGGTTGACCACGACGAGGTTTTGCTCGACATCGGTTACAAGACCGAAGGCGTCATCCCGTCTCGCGAGCTTTCCATCAAGCATGACGTCGACCCGGATGAGGTCGTCGAGGTCGGCGACCAGATTGACGCACTTGTCCTCACCAAGGAGGACAAGGAAGGTCGCCTGATCCTGTCGAAGAAGCGCGCTCAGTACGAGCGTGCCTGGGGCGCCATCGAGGAGCTGCAGGCCAAGGACGAGCCCGTTACCGGTACCGTCATCGAGGTCGTCAAGGGTGGTCTCATCCTGGACATCGGCCTGCGTGGATTCCTGCCTGCTTCCCTCGTTGAGATGCGTCGCGTCCGCGACCTGGAGCCGTACATCGGCCAGGAGCTGGAAGCAAAGATCATCGAGCTCGACAAGCAGCGCAACAACGTTGTTCTTTCCCGCCGTGCCTTCCTCGAGCAGACCCAGTCTGAGGTTCGCTCCGAGTTCCTGCACCAGCTGCAGAAGGGCCAGGTCCGCAAGGGCGTCGTGTCCTCCATCGTCAACTTCGGTGCCTTCGTGGACCTCGGCGGCGTCGACGGCTTGGTTCACGTTTCCGAGCTGTCCTGGAAGCACATCGATCACCCCTCTGAGGTTGTCACCGTCGGTGACGAGGTCACCGTTGAGGTGCTCGACGTCGATCTCGACCGCGAGCGCGTTTCGCTGTCGCTGAAGGCCACCCAGGAAGATCCGTGGCGCGTATTCGCCCGCACCCACGCTGTGGGCCAGATCGTCCCGGGCAAGGTCACCAAGCTCGTTCCTTTCGGCGCCTTCGTTCGCGTCGAAGAGGGCATCGAGGGTCTCGTCCACATCTCCGAGCTGGCTCAGCGCCACGTCGAGGTTCCGGATCAGGTTGTTTCCGTTGGCCAAGAAGTTATGGTCAAGGTCATCGACATCGATCTCGAGCGTCGCCGCATCTCGCTGTCCGTCAAGCAGGCTGATGAGGATTACTCGGATGAGTTCGATCCTTCCAAGTACGGCATGGCTGACTCCTACGATGAGCAGGGCAACTACGTCTTCCCCGAGGGCTTCGACGCAGAGACCAACGAGTGGCTCGAGGGCTTCGACGAGCAGCGTCAGGCTTGGGAGGCTCGCTACGCCGAGTCCGAGCGTCGCTTCAACCTGCACACCGCTCAGATCGAGCGCAACCGTGCCGCAGCAGCTGAGGCTGCTGAGGCCGCAGAGTCCTCCAAGTACTCCTCCGAGTCCTCCGATGCTGCTCCGGCATCCGAGGCCCCGGCTGAGGTTGGCGGCTCCCTGGCTTCTGACGAGCAGCTCGCCGCATTGCGTGACAAGCTCGCCGGCAACTAGGAATCACTATGCGTCATAGATAGGCAGTCCCTGCCTATTTAGCGCAGTGTGCTTTATTGCCCCCCGTGGGTGCTCTCCTTTACTTGGGAAGGTACCTACAGGGGGTATTTTGTTGTTTTCTCCTTCTGCTTGTTTAGAGGCAATTTATTATTCTCGAGTGTGCGATGACGTACTCTGTGGGGCATGAGATTGATAGGCCTTACTGGAGGTATTGGCAGCGGGAAATCCACCGTGGCTGCACTCTTGGCACAGCACGGATGGCAGGTGGTGGACGCGGATGCCATCGCGCGCGAGATCGTGAAGCCGGGGCAGCCGGCCCTAGCCAGGCTGGTGGAGGCTTTCGGCGAGGATATTCTCGCCGAAGATGGAACGTTGCGGCGTTCCTTGCTGGCACAGCGGGCCTTTGCTGACGCGGAGCACACGCAGGTGCTGAACTCCATCACTCATCCGGCAATCGAGGAAGAAACACAGTGGCGCTTCGCGGCCGCTCGCGCAGCGGGCGAGCCCTACGTTGTCTACGATATGCCCCTGTTGGTGGACAAGGGTCTGCACACCGGTATGGATGCCGTCATCGTTGTCGACGTAGATAAGGACACCCGCATTGCGCGTCTGGTGGATTCACGCGGTTTGGATGAGGCCGATGCTAGGGCGCGGATAGCAGCCCAGGTGTCGGACGAGGTGCGTCTTGGCGCCGCAGACTACGTGATCGATAACAACGGGACCTTAAGCCAGCTTGCACCGCAGGTCGCCGAGGTAGCAGGCGCCATCGAAAAGCGCTGGGCCTAAACCCATAGAAGGACTTGCCGCGCTCACCCCCTGATGTCGCGATAGTACAAAAAGTTCTAGACTGGCGGCTATGGCTTTTGCAGCTGAACACCCCATCTTGCCCCAGTCCGAGCACCGTCCTGTGGGCGCCATCGAGCGCAGCACCGCGGAGTTTAAGGTCGAGTCCGACTATCAACCGGCCGGTGACCAGCCGCAGGCAATCGCTGAACTGGATGAGCGTTTGAATCGCGGGGAGTCGGACGTGGTTCTCATGGGTGCCACGGGTACCGGTAAGTCGGCCACGGCCGCCTGGCTGATTGAAAAACAGCAGCGACCGACTCTGGTGATGGCCCCCAACAAGACCTTGGCTGCCCAGCTGGCAAACGAGTTGCGCCAGCTGCTGCCGCACAACGCCGTCGAGTACTTCGTCTCTTATTACGACTACTACCAGCCTGAGGCCTATATCGCGCAGACGGATACCTACATCGAGAAAGACTCTTCCATCAACGAAGACGTCGAGCGGCTGCGTCACTCCGCAACATCTTCGTTGCTCTCACGGCGCGACGTGGTGGTTGTTTCTTCCGTTTCGTGCATCTATGGCCTGGGTACCCCACAGTCCTACCTCGACCGCTCTGTCGTGTTGGAGGAGGGCGAGGAGATAGACCGCGATCGTTTCCTGCGGCTTCTGGTGGATATCCAATATGAGCGCAATGACGTGGGCTTTACTCGCGGTACCTTCCGCGTGAAGGGGGACACCGTAGACATCATTCCCGCCTATGAGGAGCGGGCGGTGCGCATCGAGTTCTTCGGTGACGAGGTGGATGAGCTCTATTACATCCATCCCTTAACCGGGGATGTTCTTGAGCGCGTCAGCGAAGTGCGGATCTTCCCGGCCACGCACTACGTGGCTGGCCCAGAGAGGATGGAAAAGGCGGTCGCTGACATTAAGGCGGAGCTGGCTGAGCGCCTGAGTGATCTGGAAAACCGTGGCAAGCTGCTGGAGGCCCAGCGCCTGCGCATGCGTACCGAGTACGATCTCGAGATGATAGAACAGGTCGGCTTCTGCTCCGGCATTGAGAATTACTCGCGGCACATTGATGGGCGCCCGGCTGGGTCCGCGCCGGCCACGCTGCTGGATTATTTCCCAGAGGACTTCCTCACCATCATCGACGAGTCTCACGTCACGGTCCCGCAGATTGGCGGCATGTTCGAGGGGGATATGTCCCGTAAGCGTAACCTCGTCGAGTTTGGCTTCCGGCTCCCCTCGGCAGTGGATAACCGGCCGCTGACCTTCGACGAGTTCGAGGAAAGGGTGGGACAGACGGTTTATATGTCCGCCACCCCCGGTGATTTCGAGCTCAGTGCTTCGGGCGGAGAGTTTGTTGAGCAGGTCATCCGTCCGACGGGTCTGGTGGATCCGAAGGTGACCGTCAAACCCACCAAGGGCCAAATAGATGATTTGATCGGTGAGGTAAAAGAGCGCGTCGCCAAGCATGAGCGCACACTCGTGACCACACTGACAAAGCGCATGGCAGAGGATTTAACAGACTATCTGCTTGAGCATGGCATCAAGGTGCGTTACCTGCATTCGGACATCGACACTCTGCAGCGTGTGGAGCTGTTGCGGCAGCTGCGGCTAGGTGAGTTCGATGTTCTCGTCGGTATCAACCTCTTGCGCGAGGGGCTAGACCTGCCGGAAGTCTCCCTCGTGACCATCCTCGATGCAGACAAGGAGGGATTCTTGAGATCGACGAAGTCCCTCATCCAGACCATTGGACGTGCTGCCCGTAACGTCTCCGGCGAGGTCATCATGTACGCCGATAAGATTACGGACTCGATGGAACAGGCCATCGATGAAACTGAGAGGCGCCGCGAGAAGCAAATCGCCTACAACAAGGAACATGGCATCGACCCACAGCCACTACGGAAGAAGATCGCCGATATCCTAGATCAAGTACAGGAAAACAGCTCCGAGGAGGCTGCCCCTGGGGATCCGGCTGCGTTGCTCGACCGCCCGGACGTGTCCACGATGGCGGCGGATGAGGTACAGGCGCTTATCGACGACCTCACGGCCCAGATGGGTGAGGCCGCCCGCGATCTCAAGTTCGAACTAGCCGGGCGTCTGCGCGATGAGGTCATGGATCTGAAGAAGGAATTGCGCGGTCTACGGGAGGCAGGGATTTAGCCTGGCGCGGTCTCGGCTCGGAAGGGCGGTCTTGCCTATAATGGTGAAAGTCCCACCCCCTCAAGGGGATGCGCAGTGAAGAAGAAACCCGAGTAACAGGCAAGCGTGGCCACCACCTCGTTGTGGTGGAATAAGTGGCTAGCTGGTGAGGAGAAGAATGCTTAACTATAGCGTCATTGCCGTCGGTACAGACGGTTCAGAGACCTCGATGAAGGCAGTCCAGGCTGCGGCCTCGCTGGCTCGCGTCTACGGGGCTAAGATGCTTATCGTTTCGGCTTTCTACGATCACGCCGGCTCCTTGTTAGGTGCCCCGAACTCCCAGGGGGCCCGCCTGCCTGTTGTTAGCGAGGAAATGGCGGAGTCCTACTTGGACAAGGCTGCCACGGTGGCCAAGGAAGAAGGCGCGGAGAGCATCGAGATCATCGGCAAGTCCGGCGACCCCGCCCACGCTTTGCTTGAGGTGGCAAAGGCCCACGATGTCGACCTCCTCGTGGTGGGCAATAAGGGTCTTAATTCCATGCGTGGGCGAGTATTTGGTTCTGTTCCCACAGAACTAACACATAAATCTAAAGTGGATGTGGTGGTAGTCAACACTTCGCAGGCCCGCTGAGCCTGGGAGGTTGTTAGACTAGTACCTGCGACAGTTTTAGCTTCAACTCTATTCTGGGTATAAGCCCTACAGAAAGGTCATCATGAGCGATTACAATAAGATCGTTGTCGGTACCGACGGATCGAAGTCCTCCCTTTTGGCGGTCGAGCACGCCGCGAAGATTGCGGCCGCCTTCGATGCCACCTTGATCATTGGTTGTGCCTACTACGAGAATCAGGAGCAGGCTTCGAAGACCTTGCGCCAGGATTCCGTGACGATCTTGGGTGATGATAAGGCAGAGGCCAACCTCGAGGCCGGCAGGGCACATGCGGAGAAGTTCGGTGTCTCCAAGATTGAGACCGCCGTGCGCCCCGGAACCCCCGTCCAGGCTCTCATGTCCATCGTCAATGACAACGATGCAGACCTGCTCGTAGTTGGTAACCGCGGAATCAACTCCCTTACCGGACGCCTCCTTGGCTCAGTTCCGGCCGATGTTGCCCGTCAGTCTGACTGTGACGTCATGATCGTTCACACCGTGAACTAAACGCGTAGCGCGCCTTCTGTATTAGCGGCGGCCTTTTCCGGCAGTATTGTTTGGGTATTCTCCCTCTATACGTGACCGAAAGGCCGCCGCTAATTCTGATCCATCGGCGCCTTGAATGAGAGGTATGTCGAAGTAGCGCTCTGGACCGACATGCGCCAGTGGGGTGGGGGAGCCGTGTGAGAGAATCTGTTCTTGCGCGCTCAGGTTGCGAATGGCCACGCACAGCACACGATCCGGATGCTCCGTGGCAGCATCGGCATAGGTCAGGGGATCATGCTGGCCGTCATCGCCGATGAGAATCCAACGAGTATTTGGGTAGCTAATAAAGAGATTACGCAGCTGCACCCGCTTATGCTCTTGGCCGTTGCGAAAGAGCCCGGTGGGAGTAGGACCCCAGTCCGTGAGGAGCATGGGGCCGAGGGGAAAACCGTGGTGGCGCAGAAAGCGCACCAAGGCATCGTAGGTATTCCATGCGCCGGTGGACAAATAGAAGAACGGCGCCTCGGGATAGGTACGGCGTAAGTGTGCATAAAAAACTGCCATCTCCCGCACGGGCTGGCGAGTATCGGTCTTTTTCACCCACGAGTTCCACGCCGCAGTCAGCGCGCGCGGAAGCCACGTTACCAACACCGTGTCATCAACATCGCTGACTATTCCCACCGGCGTCGCCGGATCGACGATAAGAACCTGCGTTTCTATCGGCTGGGCGCCACGGACCTCTATCCGGGCCTTGTGCCATCCTGACTCCAGGCCGTGGTGGCGGGCCATAATGTCGATGTATCCATTGGCATCGGTGCGACCCCGCACAGTGCAGGCGCCGACGGTGACCTCTACTGGTAAGTTCGGCACCTGAATGGTGAGAAACTGCCTGTAACCGCGCTGCGCCCAGCCAGTGTCTTTGCCTTCTTCGGAATCATCGTGCGGATTGTGCATGAGCACGCGCGCCAGCACGTGCACGGACTCGCCATTGCCATAGCCCATGTAGCCCAGGACCTGCGGCACCCATCCCCGCCGTGCACTGCGGCGCAGGACTGTGGTGTTGAGTGCTTTCTCTGCCTTGCGCGCTATGTCTGCGATACCCATGCGCCCAGACTACGTCAGCCCAACGCGGCTCGAAGAAAGCCGGGGAGTGCACCTATTAGAGTCAGGGTCTGGGTAGCGCGGGTAAGAGCAACGTAGAGATTCTGCAATCCCTGGGGAGATGCGGCGACGATCTGTTCCGGATCTATCACCACGACATGGTCGAACTCGAGGCCCTTGATCTCCTCCACATTTTCGCTGGTGACGACTGCGCGCAAGCGGCCATCGGCGGTGTGCGTGGTTCCCGGAGTGAGGTCGAAGTCATCCGCTTGCGCCTGCGCATGACTGAGCCGGGTGACCGCTTCGCCATCACGGATGGCGGCTGCCGCCTCGGCTTCAGGATTGATTTCCTTCAGCACAGCCTCGGCAAGCTGGGCTATCGGACGCGGCGTGCGGTAGTTTACGCTGAGGTGATGGTGGCGGAAGCGCTGGCCAACGAAAGGCTCCAAGCTTTGAGCCCAGTCATCCCCCCCCGCAGGCGAGCCAGTCTGCGCGGGATCGCCCACCAAGGTCATCCACCGAGATGGACTACGCCGGAAGAGCATGCGCCACTCCATGGGCGTGAGCTCCTGGGCCTCATCGACGATGACGTGGCCGTAGGCCCATGTGTGGTCCGCACGGGCGCGCTGCGCCGTGCTCCGCCTATCGCCGACCTCTTGACGGCGGGCGAGGGTTTCGGCGTCGATCACATCGTGCGCGGAGAGGATCTCGGCCTCGAACATGTCATCATCGTTGTCGGTTGAGTCTGATGAGGCGAGGATGTCGAGGGCGTTTTCGGCTTCCACGATTTGCTCGCGCCAGGAAGCCTTCTCCGAGGCGGCTACGGAATCGGGGTCGGGCATACCAATGATCTCCGCCAGCTCGTCGAGCAGTGCGGCATCGGAGTCGCTCCACGCTTCTCCGACATCGCGATATAGGCCCTGCTGAGTCTCATCATCATAGTCCTGCGCTGCCACAGCTATGCGCTCTCGCGAGCCCAGCAACTCCGCCAACACTTCCTGGGGGTCGAGCTCCGGCCACCAGCTATCTATGGCTGCGCGCACCGAGGCATCCTCCGCGAGGTCGTCGTGGAGCTGGTCGACGTCGGCCCGGGATAAGAGGTTGCTTCCCCCAAGAGGATCGGCGCCAATTTTGTCCGCGAGAGCCTGCGCGAGCGATTCCACTAGGTGCTCGGAGAAAACAAGCCTGGCGTCGTTGTGCGGCCTGCGCGAGCGCCGTGCACGAGTCCGAGCAGCCTTGACCATAGTGGGGGTCACGGTGAGCTCGAGCTGCTCGATGCTCAGCGTCAGTTCGGTGCCGGGGAGTACCTGGTAGGCACGAACAGCGTTGCGCAGGATATCCACCATTGCCTCAGAGCCCTTGATTTCACGTGCATCGATGGTTTCTGTGGAGGTGGGAGTCACGCCAGGGAAGAGGTTTCCCAAGGTGGAAAGCACGACTCCAGTCTCACCGAGTTCGGGCAGGACGCGGGAGATGTAGTCCAAGAAGGTCGAGTTGGGACCTAGGATGAGTACGCCGGCCGTGGAGAGATAATCACGGTGGGTATAGAGCAAGTAAGCCACGCGGTGGAGGGCGACGGCAGTCTTGCCGGTTCCCGGCCCACCCTCGACGACCATGACGCCACGGTTGTTGTCACGGATGATTTCGTCTTGTTCGCGTTGAATGGTCTCCACGATGGAGCCCATGTGCCCTGTGCGGGCCTGTTGCATGGCGTGATGTAGCGCAGACTCGCTGGCGACGCCCGCGCGCTCAATCCCAGTGGCGGCCCCTGAGAGAACCTCGTCGATGACGTCTGTGACCGTGCGACCGTGGGTACGCAGGTGACGCCGGACGACGACGCCTTCCGGATGGGCAGTCGTGGCAAGGTAGAAAGGCCGAGCCATCGGTGCGCGCCAGTCCAAAAGCAGGGTGCGGTAGTTATCCTCACGCGCGTCAAGGCCCATGCGGCCGATGTAGCGGCGGTCAAGACCATCAGGAGTGGGATTATCTCCCGGTGCATCGATGTCGATGCGGCCGAAGACCAAGCCCAACTGTGCGAGGTTTAAGCGGTCAAGTTTGGCCTGGAGCCCGTGATACTCCGTCTCGCGGCGCACCAGTGCATCAGCATCTGGAGTGCTCGGGTCTACCTCTGCCTGTACGGCATCAAGGCGCTCGTGTGCGGTGGCGACCTCCTCATCGAGGCGAAGAAAAAGGCCATCGACGTAGGCTTGTTCTGCGGCGATTTCGTTTCGTGGGTCTGCGCCGATTACTGGTGTGGCCTCAGGAGCAGTCTCATCTTTGGTATGGCTCATTAGTCTCCTTAAGTACTTTTGGGGCGGAGAGCTTGCCAGCTGGCAGCCTTAAAGGATCGGGAAAAGAACAACGGCCCAGCATACTAGCTGGGCCGTTGAAAGGTGAATAAGCGCGTGTGCGCAGTGTTTTCTAGAGGCTCACTTAGAGGAAGCTTTTCGAGCGTTAATTAAAAGCGGTCTCCATACTTCTTATAGGCCTTGTCAATCTTCTTCGCGGCCTGCTTTTGTAGCTTCTTAGCGTGCTTGGAAGCTTTCTTCGCGGCGCGCTTGCCGTCGATGGACTCTACAGATTCGAGCGCGGAAGCGGCACGGTCTTGGGCCTTGGCCGCAGCCTTGACTGCGCCCTTGCGGGCCACCGCGGCGTTGTCCTGCGCCTTCTCTAGCCATTCATCCTTGTTGTTGTCGAAGTACTCAACGGCGTCTTCGACGTAGGACTTAGCGGTATCGATGAGGCTGCGGCCGGTTTCTTGCCAATCATCCTTGTTGTCATCGACATAGGCCTCAGCCTTCGCGGTGGTATCTCCCAGCCAATCGCTGGCCTTAGAGGAGAACTCGCTGGCACGGTCGGAGACACTATCCGCAAGCTTCTGGGACTCCGACTTGGTGGGCAGCGCCTGCGCGATCTTGGCGTTGGTTTTTTCACCGGCCTTGCGGGCGCGCCAGGCAAGCGAAGGCTTACCGCCACGATCCTGGGTGGCGATGAACAGGGCGCCGAGCAAAGCGGTGTTGGTAAGGAAGCCGTTACGCCGGTTGGCCTTCTCCTCTGCGGAGCCGTCTGCCCAGAAGGCGTTGCGTCCGAGGAGAGAGGGTAGGCTGCTCAGCGCCAGTACGGCTGCTGAGATGCGCGGAGCCTTACCAAGAGCGAGGAGGCTTCCGGCACCAACCTTGGCGCCACCGAGTGCACGGGTGACGATCTCAGGATCGTTAGGGACGTAGCTCGCGTACTGGGAGGGAACCACGGAGCGAACTTGGGAGAGTGCAGTCTCCGTTTCCTCGACATGCTCACTGGCATTGCGGAGCGTGTCCACTCCGTCATAGACGAATACCGATGCCAACATCGGACGGGCAATCTTGCGGATCATAAGTGCTCCTTAGAAGTGGAAGTAATTCGCAACACACCAGTATACGCATCTTAGAATAGCGTGCGGGCGTATCGCGGAATGCCGGCTGGAGGGTTTACCAGCGCCTGTCCCACCACTGCCCGAGCTTGGGCCTTTCCTGACCAAGGGTGGTCGAGGCGCCGTGTCCGGGCCACACCACTGCCGAGTCCGGATAAACATCGAAGATGCGTTCCGTCACGTCTTTGTAGAGGCGGACGAAGTCTCCTTCTGAAGATGTCTTGCCCAGGCCTCCGGGGAAGAGGCTATCTCCCACAAATAGGTTGTCCACCTCATCAATGACGGCGGTGAGGGCCACACCTCCTGGAGTGTGGCCGCGCAGGATTGTCACCGGAAGGGTGTGCTCGCCGAACTCGATGGGGTCCCCATGGTGCAATTCGACGTCGACGGGCGAGGGAAGCGCCGGGGCGTCAAGGAAGGAAGCATAGTGGCGTGCCCCCGTTGCCGCGAGAACCTCGGGCAGGGCGCGCACGTGGTCCCAATGGCGATGCGTCGTGACCACCTTGGTGATGGGCACACCGACTTCTTCGGCGAGCGCAAGAATGGCTGGGGCGTCAGCTGCGGCGTCGACAAGCAGGCCTTCGGAACCATCGCTGAGGAGATAGCAGTTATTGTCCATCTCGGAGACGGAAATGTGGTGCAAGGAAAGTGCGTTGGTCATGTGTCTAAGCCTACGGGTACATTCGTAGCGAGACATTTTCTTAATCGTTGGAGGCACAAACAGTGGCAGACCGTCTGGTCGTACGCGGAGCGCGTGAGCACAACCTCAAGGGCGTGGACGTAGACCTACCCCGCGATAAAATGGTCGTGTTTACAGGGCTATCGGGTTCAGGGAAATCATCGCTGGCCTTTGACACGATCTTCGCCGAGGGACAGCGCCGCTATGTGGAGTCCTTGAGCTCCTATGCCCGCATGTTCTTGGGGCAGATGGACAAGCCCGACGTCGAGTTCATCGACGGACTCTCCCCAGCGGTGTCCATCGACCAAAAGTCCACCAACCACAATCCTCGTTCCACCGTCGGAACCATCACGGAGATCTATGACTATCTCCGCTTGTTGTTCTCGCGTGCAGGAACACCCCATTGCCCGGTGTGTGATGCGGTTATCGAGCGCCAGACCCCGCAACAGATTGTGGACACGGTCTTGAGCCAGGCTGAGAAGCTCAAGTTCCAGGTTCTCGCCCCGGTGGTGCGCAAGCGCAAGGGTGAGTTCGTGGACCTCTTTTCCGACCTATCCGCGCAGGGCTATTCCCGCGTGCGGGTGGACGGTGAGATGTATCAACTCGCGGAGCCGCCGAAGCTCAAGAAGCAGGTTAAGCACAACATCGATGTGATCGTCGACCGCCTGCAGGTAAAAGCCTCACAGAAGCAGCGCCTGACGGATTCAGTTGAGACCGCGCTGCGCCTGGCAGATGGGCTAGTGACCATTGACTTCGTGGATAATCCGGAGCTGACTCATACTTACTCGGAGAAGGCGGCCTGCCCCAATGGGCACGCTCTGGCGATTGAGGAGTACGAGCCCCGCGCCTTCTCCTTCAACTCGCCCTTCGGCTCCTGCCCGGCCTGTGACGGGCTGGGCACGCGCCTCGAGGTAGACGTAGAGCTATTGATCCCGGATCCGGATGCGCCGGCCGTGGATGCCATCCAGCCCTGGCACTCGAGCCCGAACTCGCGTTACTTTGTCAAGCTCGTCGAGGGCCTGGCATCAACGTTGGGCTTCGATGCGCATGCGCCTGTCAGCGAGCTCAATGAGGAACAGCGCCATGCCCTCATTTATGGAACGGATACTGAAGTACAGGTTCGTTATAAGAATCGCTACGGCAGGCAGCGCAACTGGACTGCTCCTTTCGAGGGAGCAGTGGGCTTTTTGGAGCGCAAGATTGAGACCGCAGACTCAGATTCGCAGAAAGACCGCCTGCTGCAATACATGCGGCGCGTGCCCTGCCCAACCTGCGGGGGAACGCGGCTCAAGCCGGAGATTCTAGCGGTCCGCCTCGCGTCTTCCTCGCATGGGGAGCAATCCATCGCCGGCCTGTGTGCCCTTTCCATCGATGAAGCCGCGGCGTTCCTGCAGACCCTGCAGCTAGGCCACCGCGAGGAGATCATCGCTGGCGCGGTACTCAAGGAGGTGCAGGCCCGCCTGCGTTTCTTGCTTGATGTGGGGCTGAGCTATCTCACGTTGAACCGTGGTGCCTCCACGCTGTCCGGCGGCGAGGCCCAGCGCATCCGCCTCGCTACCCAGATTGGTTCCGGGCTGGCTGGGGTGCTCTACGTATTGGACGAGCCCTCCATCGGCCTACACCAGCGCGATAACCAGCGCCTTATCACTACGCTGCAGAAGCTGCGTGATATTGGCAATACCCTCATTGTGGTCGAGCATGATGAGGAAACTATCCGCCAGGCCGATTGGCTGGTGGATGTTGGCCCGCGCGCGGGGGAGTACGGCGGGGAAATTGTCTACCAAGGTCCTCCCAAGGGCGTGGAAGATGTCCCTGAATCCCTGACTGGGCAGTATCTATCGGGGCGCAAGTCCCTCGGCGTTCCGGACAAGCGGCGCAAGATTGACAAGGCGCGCGTCCTCAAAGTCGTAGGCGCGCGTGAGAACAACCTGCACAATATTGACGTGGAGATTCCGCTGGGTGTCCTCGTGTGTGTCACAGGCGTCTCTGGTTCCGGTAAGTCCACCGTGGTCAATCAGATCTTGGCTAAGACTTTGGCTAACAAGCTCAATCGGGCGCGTCAGGTTCCGGGCAGAGCTAAGCGGGTCGAAGGAATCGAGCACCTGGACAAGCTTGTCCAGGTGGATCAGAGTCCCATCGGCCGCACTCCGCGTTCCAACCCGGCCACTTATACAGGTGTGTTTGACAAGATCCGTAACCTCTTCGCCGAGACTCAGGAGGCGAAGGTCCGCGGCTACAAGCCCGGAAGGTTCTCCTTCAACGTCAAGGGCGGTCGTTGCGAGGCCTGTCACGGAGATGGAACGATCAAGATTGAGATGAACTTCCTTCCTGACGTCTACGTCCCCTGCGAGGTCTGCCACGGTGCACGCTATAACCGGGAGACCCTGGAGGTCTTGTACAAGGGGAAGAACATCGCCGAGGTTCTAGAGATGCCCATCTCCGAGGCGGCCGATTTCTTCGAGCCCATCACCTCCATCCACCGCTACCTGGCCACGCTGGTCGAGGTGGGCCTGGGATATGTCCGTCTAGGGCAGGCCGCAACCACGCTGTCCGGCGGTGAGGCGCAACGCGTAAAACTCGCGGCGGAGCTACAAAAACGCACCAATGGGCGTACGGTCTACATCCTGGATGAGCCGACCACCGGCCTGCACTTTGAGGACATCCGCAAGCTGATGCTCGTCATCCAGGGCCTAGTGGACAAGGGCAACTCCGTCATCGTGATCGAGCACAACCTCGACGTCATCAAGGCTGCGGACTGGATAGTAGATATGGGGCCTGAGGGTGGTTCTGGCGGCGGAACGGTCGTGGCCAAGGGCACTCCCGAGGATGTCGCAGCCGTTGCCGGTTCTTATACTGGCCAGTTCCTCAAAGAACTGCTCTAGGCGGAAAATGCACGAAGGGTTTATGCAGAAAAGGTCACCAACGTCGAACTGGGAGCGCCACGGCCGTTTGGCCCTGGGCCTGGTGCTTGCAGGCGCGCTTGCTGCGGGTTGTGGGGACTCCGCCAACGATGACGTCAAGGACTCGGCAGGTTCTGCCGGGGATCTGGGGGCGGCGTCGGAAAGCAGCGAATCCCGCACGGATCTTGCTGGCCAACTCGGCGCTTTGGTATCGGAACTTGAGGAGGATTTCCCCGGGGAAGTAGGAATCGCGGTGAGCGGGGCTTCTCAAACATCTTCCGCAGGAGTAGCCGGCGAGGGGCCGGCCTGGTCAACCATCAAGGTCCCGATTGCTATCGCGGCCTTGCGGGATGGGGCATCGCCGGAACTAGTAAATCTGGCCATCGAGCAATCTGATAACGACGCAGCTTATGCACTGTGGTCCCAAGTCAAGTGGAGTGAAGATAATGCCACGGCTGCCATCGACGAAGTTTTGGCGGAGGGGGATTCGCGCGTCCAGTGGCAATCGCCCGACGATTATGGGGACGTCTCCTTTGGTTATGCCACGTGGCCGCTGCGGGAACAAGCTCCTTTTGCCGCGCACCTGCGCTGCATCGCCGGTTCCCATAATGTCTATGACGCGATGTCGAACCTCGTGGACTGGCAGTCCTATGGGCTCGCGGAGCTGCAAGGGACCCATGTCAAAGGCGGATGGGGCTTGGACGAAGACACTGGTATTTATACCCAACGACAGATCGGGAGCCTTGAGTTGGGGGAGGGAAGTATTGGTGTTGCCATCGTGACTACTCAGAATGAAAACGGTAGTGAAGATGGTGAAGAAGATAGCAGAGGCGTTGGTATAGAGGGCACCTGCGAGGAAGCGTCTTATGGGCGCGCGGTAGAAGTCTTGAACAAGGCCGCGGCGCGGATACCCGCCCTTGTTGATTCGGCCGTAGCGGCAGGCGAGCTTGATCCAGTGGAATCGTGCTAGATGAGTGGATCATCCAGAGCGTGATTTGGAACGTCAATGCAAAGCTGCTACTGTAGTCCTCACTACCGCCCGTAGCGCCTTCTTCAGGAGGTTGCGGGACACAAGCGGAGTTTCTCCCACCTGATGCCGCCTTCGCTGGCTAAAGGTAAAAGGTCACTAGTTAGTACTAGTTTCTTTTGTGAGAGCTCCCGGCTGCTGATGCAGACCGGGATTTTCTTCGTGCGTGGTCTCGGTAGGCGAACTATTAACCCATAATCGAGGAGAACCACAATCAGCGCTGAAGCTCGCATTAATGAGCGCATCCGAGTACCCGAGGTCCGTCTTGTAGGCCCGGGTGGTGAACAGGTGGGCATCGTTCGTACCGATGACGCCCGCAAGCTTGCTTATGAAGCAGATCTAGATCTGGTCGAGGTTGCACCGAACGCCAAGCCGCCGGTGGCCAAAATCATGGACTTTGGAAAGTTCAAGTACGAGCAGGCCCAGAAGGCCCGCGAGTCCCGTAAGAACCAGCAACAGACTGTGGTGAAGGAACAGAAGTTCCGTCCGAAGATTGATGATCATGATTATGAGACCAAGAAGGGCAACGTAGTTCGCTTCCTGGAGAAAGGTTCCAAGGTTAAGGTCACCATCATGTTCCGCGGCCGCGAGCAATCTCGGCCGGAACTGGGCTTCCGCCTGTTGGAGCGTCTGGCCAACGATGTTGCTGAGTACGGCAACGTTGAGGCTCGCCCCAAGCAGGATGGCCGCAACATGACCATGGTTTTGGGACCAGTCCGCAAGGGCAAGAAGTAGACCAAGTTCCACTTTAGTATTTTAAGGACTTAAATCTCATGAAGCAGAAGACCCACAAGGGCACCGCTAAGCGGATCAAGGTAACCGGTTCCGGCAAGCTTCGCCGCGAGCAGGCCGGCCGCCGCCACCTGCTGGAAGGCAAGCCCTCCAAGCAGACCCGTCGTCTCAAGGGCACTACCGATGTTGCTCCTGCTGACACCAAGCGCGTCAAGCGCCTCCTCGGTCGCGCCTAGTAGCGCCGCGCCGTATTCACATCTCCATACCCCGTATCTAGTTTTAAGGAAGTATTACTGTGGCACGTGTCAAGCGCTCAGTTAACGCAAAGAAGAAGCGCCGCGCGATTTTGAAGTCCGCTAAGGGCTACCGCGGACAGCGTTCCCGCCTCTACCGTAAGGCCAAGGAACAGTGGCTGCACTCCATGACTTACGCTTACCGCGATCGTCGCGCCCGTAAGTCGGAGTTCCGTAAGCTGTGGATCCAGCGCATCAACGCCGCTGCTCGCATGAATGACATCACCTACAACCGCCTCATCCACGGCCTGCGCCTGGCCGAGATTGAGGTTGACCGTAAGATGCTCGCTGAGCTGGCCGTCAATGACTTCGAGACCTTCTCCGCCCTCTGTGAGGCCGCGAAGGCTGCACTGCCTACTGACGTTAACGCTCCGGCAGCTGCCTAGTCTCACTTACTCGCAACGAGTAAGCCACACCCCGCTTCGGCGGGGTTTCGGCGTTTTTGGGGGTTCGGTTTTGGGGTTTTGTGGCTCTTCCGAGGTTTAGAGTGCGTGGTGGGAGTGGCAGCTAGAAATCTGATCGGTAATGGTTTAGGTATCGAAGCTGACGCCGTAGCCTACACGGATCGGTGTCTTAACTGCGAGGATGTAGGTGTTTTCCGGGATCATGACCACCGCACAGTCATAGTCCTGCTCATTGTTGGTTTCCCCACCGGGCCTGCCCGCTGGATCTTTATCGACCGCATGAGCACGCGGGCTCGGCTGGGTTTGTTTTGGGGTGCGGGAAGTCGCC
>NZ_DGRD01000041.1:0-28418 GCF_002390965.1 Corynebacterium sp. UBA4397 | reverse complement strand
CTTGTGTAACTACCACGACGGGGTTAATGAGGATGATCCGAATGCGCCACCACGCCGCGGGCGGCTTGCCCGCCAAGGCGGGACAATAGTCTGGCAGCCACCACACAGCAGCCGTTAGGGCCACACAGGAACCTAACGGCGAATTCCAGCACCCCAAAACAAACCCCGGCGGGCAAGCACCAACAATGGTCAAGACTGTGACTGTGCGGTGGAGATTATCGAGGAAAATGCCGCCAAGGGACCCGCTTTTTGCCCGCCACTCCCACCACGCACTCTAAAACCCAGAAGTGCCCTTAAAGGCCCTTTCTGGACTTAACTCTGGCTACCCGGCTGGAAAACTGCCCCGCTCGCCTGTGCGTAGGCTGCGGGGTCTATTCGTCTGGAACAGGGCTTGTTCGATGGCACGGACCACTCGCTCGGGATGCGCAATGAGCTCCTCAGATCTGATGCGAAGAGTCTGGTGTTTTCTTCCCCGTGTTTGAATATTAGCTGGAGTCTTCTTCTGCTCGTCAACGACAACATAGAGCCAGTTGTTCAGGCACAAGAGCACGTGTTCCTCAGTGCTCGGGTGCATGCGCATGGTGCAGGGGATACCTGCGGCGAGAATGAGGGCGCGGCACAGTGATTGCAACGGGCTACGGGAGTTATCTGCGGCAGCATCAATGACTGCCCGCGCAATCCGAGCATTCTTTACCCGGCCAAGTGCCGTGATTTCTTGTGCGAGCTCCTGGCGTTCTATGCCCGCGCGCAGGGCCGACTCGGCGGCAACGAGCCCGTCCACCAAGCCGTGAAAGCGCGCTATATCCACCACGGCGCGGGCGGGGCTGACGCATCTAGCTCCCTGTACCTGTTCGCAAGACAGCAGGACGGTCTTGCGATACCTCCAGCCCTTCTTCCAGCGGGACCTACTGGGAAGATTGGTGCCAGGCAGGGCTAATTCGATCTCCTCGCGAGGACGTGGAATAACCCACAGACCGTGGACGCGAGCCGCAGACTTGGATATAAGCACGGCGGTGTAGCTGCTGCGGGCGGCGGCTAGGGCGCGCAAGCGCATCCGCTCCGAGGAGGAAAGGGCAGCGTAAACGTGAGGGGCAACAGCCATCCGCGGTGCCAGTTTCAGCAGGGTTTTAGAGTCGGAGGTCTCAAAGGACGTGGGAAATTGCGCGGTTCCCTTGTGCACCGTGATGAGTGAGCAATGGTTGTGGGCGGTAGTCATGTCCACTAGCTAAGGCCACGGGGCGCTGAGTATTCGAGGGCGAAAACGAAAACTGTGGATAACTCGGCGCCGGCATCGTGTTAATGACAAGTGTCGATGATGCCGCACCGCGTTATCCACAGTGCGTTCTCTCTAACCAGGGTTTCCGCTAGAGGGCGGGAACCGGAGGCAGGGGAGGAGAGTTAGTGCTTATTGCTGGGCCCCGGGGGAAGCCTGGTCAAGCTGCTCGGTAATCTGCGGCCACAGCTGGCCCATGATGTCATTCCAAGTCAGAATCCACACGGCGCGATCCTTGTCAGCCTTGCCAACGACGACGAGCTGCTCATTGCGTGCGCGCATGTGGTCCAGCGTCTTTTGCACGGTCAGCGAGGGAGAAACGCTCAAGGCGGGGCGAGAGAACTCCAGCACCGGGGTGGCCGGATCCGCCAAGAGGGTGTCGCGCACGTGCACCATGCGCGGCTCGCGCGAGTCCTTGGGGAGAACCAAGATGCGCATGACGTTCTTCTGGACGACAAGCTTCTGCAGGTCCGCGACGGTGGCATCGGGGGAGAGGGGAACGACTTCGGAGCCGTACTCGCGGGCGAGCGCGCCGGCCGTTGCCGCCTCCATCTCAATGACGCCGGTGATCTGGCTGGCTGAGGCATCATCCATTGTTCCCAGTTCGCGCGAGTGCTCCACGAGGGTGCGCAGGGTCTCCGCGTCGTAGCCGGCGGCACCAGCACGGTTGACGGGTTCCTCACCAGCCAAGATGACCAGCTTATTGGACATGTGGTTAATCCAGCTGAGCAGCGGGCGGAAGATCCAGATGAATCCGCGGGCGGGGATAGCAATGATTTGCAGAGCCGTTTCCGGGTGCGTGATAGCCCAGGACTTCGGCGCCATCTCACCGATAACCAGGTGCAAGAAGGTGACGATGAACAAGGCCAGAATGAAGCTGACGACGTCGGCCACGCCCAAGGGCAGGCCCAGCAATTCGAGTGGGTGCATCAGCAGGTGGTGTACCCAAGGCTTGGTCACAGCACCGAGGATGAAGGTAGCCGCGGTGATGCCCAGCTGGGCACCGGCGAGCATGATGGTCAGCTCATTAAGTGAGCGTAGGCCAGCACGCGAGGCGCGAGAGGTTTCTGCCGTCGCCTCGAGGCGGTTGCGACGGGCACTCATCATGGAGAACTCGATGATGACAAAGAAGCCAGAGGCGGCGATGATAGCTATGGTAACTAGAAGGTTAAACCACCAGGTATCGGTCATTACTTGTCCGCCTCCTTGCTTGCATCGGCATCAGCATCAGCGCTGCGATGACTGTCATGATTGCGGCCTTGGGCCGCATCATCGTCATCGCTGGTATGCCCGTCCGGATACTCCTCAACCAATTCGAGGGCGAGGGAAGATGGGACATGGCGGTCAACTTCCTTGACCCGGGCGAGAAGGAAGCGGTGCGGTGCCTCGTCGGCATCGACCCAGTCTTCCGGCTCTGCCTCGAGGGCAATCTTGTATTCGTCGCCTTCTTCCGGCAGCGCGCCGGATTCAGAGATGAGCAAACCAGAGATGGTCTCATAATCCCCGTCGGGGAGGTCATGGCCCACAGCACGCTCGATCTCGTCGATGGGGGTGTCTCCGTCGACGATCCAGTGGGAATCATCCTGTTCGGTGATTTCCTCGGTCTCTTCGATGTCGTGTTCGTCGGTAACATCACCCAGAATCTCCTCCGCGAGGTCTTCCATGGTGACGATGCCAACAAAGCCGCCGTATTCATCGATGACGCAAGCCATCTTTTCCCCGGCATCCCGCAACTCAACAACGACGTCGGGAAGCGGCATAAGTTCGGGGACAACGAGAGGCGTTTGCATGATTTCGGTGGCTGCCGTGGCATCAGGCTTTTTGTTGCGCAGCACGTCGAAGAGGTGCACGACTCCGATGGGGTTGTGCTCGTCATCGATGACGGGGTAGCGCGTGTGCTCTGTGGACATCATCTCGCGGACCTCGCCGATGGTGGTCTCAGGCGCAATGACATCCACGCGCGAACGTGGAATCATGGCGTGCTCGACGTCGTGATCGGGGAAGTCGAGCAGGCGGTCCAAGACCATGTACGTATCCTCGTCGATCTCACCGGCCTCGTGGGAGGCGTCGACGATGGACTCAAGGTCATCGGTCGTAGCGGAGGAATCAAGGTCCTCGACCGGTTCGATGCGGAAGAGCTTGAGAATCGCGTTCGACGAGTACTCGAAGAAGTGAATGAGCCAGCCGAAGATGCGCAGGTACCACATCGTCGGTGTAGAGAGCCACAGTGCCGTCTTCATTGGGGCGGCGATGGTGTAGTTCTTGGGGAAGAGCTCGGCGAAAAGCATCGAGGCCACCGTGGAAATCAGCAGGGCCGATACGGTACCAATCGCAACTGATACGCCGGTGGGAATGCCCACGTCCCCGAGCAATATCCCCAAGCCTTGGCCAACTAAGGGCTCGGCGATGTAGCCGATGAGCAGGCCGGTGACCGTGATGCCCAGCTGCGCTCCCGAGAGCATGAAAGAGGTCTGGTGCGTAATCTTGAGCGCGCGTGCGGCGCGTTTATCCCCTTCCGCGGCAAGCGCGCGTAGCTGCATGCGGTCGACGGACATGTATGAGAATTCTTGGGCCACGAAATAAGCGTTCGCTACGATGATGAGGCCGATTACTAAGAATCCGCCCAAAATCATTAGAATTGCGGAAATCAACGTTTACCCCACTCCTGAATTGTTGAGCGGGGACATCGACTCGGAGGTTCCACTGAAGGTGCCTTTCTGTACTTGGGAAACTGGCAACATACTACATGGAAAACGCCCGCTTAGGCTATTTAGTGCACCCCTCGTTAGGCTTTAAACCATGACTGTTCTCTTTGGCGTCTATATCCATGTGCCCTTTTGCTCCACACGCTGTGGCTACTGTGATTTCAATACCTACACTCCGGGTGAGCTCGGATCACCACGAGATCTCACCGGCCCTTACCTCGATGCTTTGGATAAGGAGCTCAGTCTTGCTGCACAGCGCGTCGGGAGGCAAGCCGAAACGGTATTCATCGGTGGCGGAACGCCGAGCCTGCTGGGCGCGGGCGGTTTGAGTCGGATTCTCGATACGGTGCGAGAAACCTTTGGACTGAGCGCCGGGGCTGAGGTAACCACCGAATCGAACCCGGAATCGACTTCGCCGGAGTACTTTTCCTCCCTCCATGAGGCGGGGTTCACCCGTGTGAGCCTCGGAATGCAATCGGCTTCTTCAGGCGTGCTGCGTGTCCTGGAGCGCGCGCATACCCCAGGGCGCGCTTTCGACGCCGCCCGGGAGGCACGCGCCGCAGGATTTGAGCACGTCAACCTAGACATGATTTACGGCACCCCCACCGAGACCGATGCGGACGTCGCGCGCACGCTGGAGCGAATCCTCGAGACAGGCGTGGACCACGTCAGTGCTTACTCGCTCATCGTGGAGGAAGGCACCCGCATGGCGCGCAAGGTATCCAAAGGGATTCTTCCTGCGCCGGATGAGGACGTGCTGGCCCGCCGCTACGAACTCATCTCGCAGACTCTGGAGGCGGCGGGGTTTGATTGGTATGAGGTCTCTAACTGGGCGAAGCCTGGTGGCGAGTGCCGGCACAACAGCCTCTACTGGGTCGACGGAAACTGGTGGGGAGCGGGCCCGGGTGCCCACTCGCACCTCGAGGATGAGCGTTTCTATAACGTGAAGCACCCCGCGCGCTACGTTGCGGAGCTGGGTCAGGGGCATTTGCCCATCAAAGAACGCGAGAAGCTCAGTCCGCAGGAGCGTCACACAGAGAAGGTGATGTTGGGACTGCGCATGAGTCAGGGCATCCCCCGTCAGTGGCTCGACGAGCACGCAGCGCCAGTTCTAGAGCGTTTCTCAAGCCAGGGCCTCGTCTACGTAGACGCGGACCGTGTGAAGTTGAGCAAGGCCGGACGCCTGCTCGCGGATGGCATCGTGACGGATCTCTTAGTTGCGGAGGAAGTAGAATAAGGCTCATGTCCACTTCAACTGAGGCCCGCCGCAAGGAAGTGCTGCGCGCAATCATTGCGGACTACATCGCTTCCCAAGAACCCGTTGGTTCTAAATCTCTTCTCGAGCGCTATCACTTGGGGGTCTCCTCGGCCACGATCCGCAACGACATGTCGGTGCTGGAATCGGAGGGGCTCATCGCGCAACAACACGCCAGCTCCGGGCGTGTACCCACGCAGAAAGGCTATCGTGAGTTTGTTGACAGCCTCCATGAGGTAAAACCTCTGTCCGCGCCCGAGCGTCGCGCCATGTTGACCTTCCTCGAAGGCGGAGTGGATTTGGAGGACGTGCTCCGCAGATCCGTACAGTTACTGGCGCAGATCACCAAGCAGGCTGCGGTGGTGCAGATGCCCAATCTCAAAGTCTCGCGCGTTAAACACTGCGAAGTTGTCGAGCTTTCACCGCGCCGTCTGTTGCTCGTGCTCATCACAGATAGCGGGAGGGTAGATCAGCGCAATGTCGAGTTGGACGGCAGCATTGACCCGGCGCAGACTCATCGCCTGCGTGATGTGCTCAATAATGCATTGTCCGGAAAGACCTTGGCCGCGGCCACGGCCGAACTCGAGCCTCTTGTCCACGAAGCCGCAGAAGATATTCGCCCCTATCTGCGCAAGGCAGCAACCGTCCTTGTTGAGACTCTGGTGGAGCAACCCTCTGATCGTCTGCTCATGGCAGGGGCCTCCAACCTCACCCGCGTTGCGCGTGAGTTCCCCCAGGGGTTGCCCTCCATCATCGAGGTGCTCGAGGAGCAGGTCGTGGTGCTCAAGTTGTTGGCGCGGGTGCCGGACCTAGGTAATGTTTCCGTGGTCATCGGTGAAGAAAACGAGGAAAACCAGCTGCGTCAAGCCTCGGTGGTCGCCACAGGGTATGGTTCCCCAGGTGCAACTCTGGGCGGACTCGGAGTCGTCGGCCCTACCTTTATGGACTATTCTGGAACAATGTCCAAGGTGAGTGCTGTTGCACGCTATGTGAGTGAGATTTTGGCCGGCAAGTAATCCGGTTAAACTCAACACCTACTGTTTAACCCAGACTGTTCAACCCAGCTGTTCAGTTCTGACAGTTCAAATCAGAAGACCCAACTGACTAGTGAGAAGGAATATTTCTTAAAGTGGCTCGTGATTATTACGGCATTCTCGGTATCGATAAGTCCGCCTCGGACTCGGAAATTAAGAAGGCTTATCGCAAGCTAGCCCGCAAGTTCCACCCGGATGTTAACCCGGGGGACGAGGAAGCCGCCGAGAGCTTCCGCGAGGTATCGCTAGCGCAAGAGATCCTGCTTGACCCGCAAAAGCGCCGCGTGGTGGATATGGGTGGAGATCCCATGGAGCAGCGCGGCGGTGGCGGTGCGGACTTCGGCGGTTTTGCAGGGGGCGGCCTCGGGGATATCTTCGCCGAGTTCTTCGGCGGCGGTGCCTCCCGTGGCCCGCGCTCACGCGTCCAACCGGGCAATGATGCCCTGTTGCGCACGTCCATTTCCTTGGAAGAGGCCTATTCCGGTGTGCAGAAAGTCGTTACCGTCGATACCGCCGTTATCTGTGATCACTGCGCGGGTACGGGTTCGGAGTCGCAGGCTAAGCCGGTTGGTTGCCCCACCTGTGGGGGTGCTGGTGAGATCCAAGAGATGCAGCGCAGCTTCCTCGGCAACGTTATGACCAGCCGCCCTTGTCCGCGGTGTCAGGGTTTCGGGGAGATCATCACCGATCCCTGCAAGCAGTGTGGCGGCGATGGCCGTGTTAAGAAGCGCCGCGATATTACAGTGACCATTCCCGCCGGAATCGGCGATGGGATGCGCATCCGCATGGCCTCCCAGGGCGAGGTGGGCCACGGTGGCGGTCCGGCCGGCGATCTCTTTGTCGAGGTCCACACGCAGGCGCACGCGGTATTTGAGCGCAATGCGGATGATCTGCACCTCACCGTGCGTGTTCCCATGGTGGACGCAGCCTTGGGCACGAGCTTCGACATCGAGCAGCTCGACGGCGAGGAGCTCACCATCGACATCGCGCCGGGCACGCAGCCGGGCGAGTCCATCGAGGTTACAGGCCACGGCATGCCGCGGCTGCGCACCGATGGTTTTGGAAACCTCTTCGCGCACGTCGATGTGGTTGTCCCGCAGGAGATGGACAAGCGCACCCGAGAGCTTCTGCTCAAGATCCGGGATTCGCGCGGCGAGGATACCCGTGTGCGTCGCAGCGGTGACGGACAGGAAGAGTCCTTCTTCTCGCGTATCCGGGACCGCTTCCGTAACCGTTAGAACCGCTCAAACCCCCATTAGAACTCGTCAGCACCCGCCAGCAACCCTGAGGATTTGGCCGCCATGTCTCTCCCGGTATTTATCCACCCTGACCTCTCGCGTGTTGAGATGGGCCAGCAGGTCACCCTCGAGGGGGCTGAAGCTCGGCATGCAGTGACCGTCAAGCGTCTGGAACCGGGCGAGCGCCTCAAGCTTATCGACGGCACTGGGAGCATCGTTGAGGCCACCGTCACCGCGACCACGGGAAAGGATGGCCTTAGCGCCGTGGCAGACTCCGTGGCGCAGGCCCGCGAGCCGCAGCCGCGGGTGGTAGTTGTTCAAGCCATTCCCAAGTCGGAGCGAGCCGAGCTCGCGGTGGACTTGGCCACGCAGTCGGGTGCCGATGAGATCATTGCTTGGCAAGCAGAGCGCTGCGTGGCCAAGTGGGCAGATCCAAAGAAAGCTGCCAAGGCGCTAGCCAAGTGGCAGGCGAGCGCCGTGGCGGCTGCGAAGCAGTCACGTAGGGCGAGGATTCCGCAGGTGCGCGGACCCTTGAGCACAGCGCAGCTGGCACAGGAGATTTCCGGCAGCTGCGCCTATGTTCTCCATGAGGAAGCCACGGCCTCCATCCGGGACGTGCCCTTGCAAGGAACCGTCTATATTCTCGTTGGTCCGGAGGGGGGAATCGGGGCAGATGAGTTGGCTAAGCTGCCCGCGCAGCCCATCAAACTGGGCCCCGAGGTCTTGCGCACCGCCAGCGCAGCTATGGTTGCGCTTGCCGCCATCGGAATGCGCACGCCACGCTGGTAGCCTGAGTACGTGCCTATAATCACCAAAAAACTGGAACTCGACTCCGCCTACCTTGCCACCGTCTTGGGCAACGCGGATGAGAACCTGCGCGTAATCAATAATGTGCTCGACGCTGACGTATTTGCGCGCGGCACCACCGTCACGGTGACGGGCCCGGATTATGAGGTGGCGCGAGCCAGCAAGCTTCTGGAGGAGCTAGAAGCCGTGGCTCGCCGTGGTCATGCCGTTAATCCGGAGACCGTCAAGCACACGCTTGATTTCATTGCAGTCGAGGCGCCTCAATCCGTCGCCGCAGCCTTGGCGGCCGATATTGTCTCGCGCCGTGGCAAGACCATTCGCCCCAAGACCGTCGGTCAGTCCGAATATGTTCAGGCCATTGACGATAATACGGTGGTCTTCGGCGTTGGTCCGGCCGGCTCAGGTAAGACCTATCTCGCCGTGGCCAAGGCGGTCCAGGCCTTGCAGTCCAAGCAGGTTTCCCGCATCATCTTGACCCGTCCTGCGGTCGAGGCAGGGGAGAAGCTTGGCTTCTTGCCAGGCACCCTCAATGACAAGATCGATCCTTACCTGCGCCCCTTGTATGACGCCTTGCGTGACATGCTTGATTCGGAGATGATTCCAAAGTTGATGGAGGCGGGCATCATCGAGGTCGCCCCCTTGGCCTATATGCGTGGACGCACGCTCAATGACGCCTTCGTCATCCTTGACGAGGCCCAAAACACCACCCCGGCGCAGATGAAGATGTTCTTGACGCGCCTGGGCTTCGGCTCCAAGATCGTGGTCACCGGTGATATCTCGCAGGTCGACCTGCCGAGTGGGCAGGTCTCCGGGCTGCGACTGGTGCGCCATATCCTCGATGGGGTCCCCGATATTTACTTCGCAGATCTACGCGCGGAGGATGTGGTGCGTCACCAGCTCGTCGGCCACATCGTTAATGCCTACGAGAGCTTCGATGAGCGCAAAGCCGCCAAGTACGAGAAAGAGCAGTAGAAAATGTCTATAGAGTTCATCAACGAGTCCGGCTTCGATGGTGTCAACGAAGAGATGCTTATCGATGTCGCCTCATTCGCCTTCGGCGCCATGGACATCAACCCCGATGCGGAATGCACGATTACCGCAGTAGACCTCCAGACCATCGCAGACTTGCACGTGCGGTGGATGGATCTGGAGGGGCCGACGGATGTGATGAGCTTTCCCATGGATGAGATCACTCCGGGGGCTTTGACCCCGCGCCCAGATGCCGCCGATCCCGGACCGGCCATGTTGGGGGATATCGTGTTGTGCCCCGAGTTCGCCCTGCGCCAAGCGCAGGCGGCGGGACACTCCTTGGGGCACGAGCTGGCACTGCTGACGGTGCACGGCTGCCTGCATCTTTTGGGCTATGACCACACCACTCCCGCAGAGGAGAAGGAGATGTTCAGCCTGCAGAACGAGTTGTTGGCTGATTGGTATGACAACCTCGCCGAGCGGGGCGTGAGCTTTCACCCTAAGCCCAGTGGTCCCAAGGCCTTTCCGGATGCCGCCGAGCGCGCGGACCTCGATAAGCAGGTCCCTGGCGGTGGCATTCCGGCGGTGGGAGAGCCAGCGAAACCCGAGGAAAACTCTTAAGTCCCCTCGCCCGAGGCTCACCCAGTTTTATTGCGCATTTTCTATTGCACAATTGGTTGCATGTTGACATACGTGTTATCATGGAAGCCCGTAGGTAATTGCACATGTTCCTGCGGATTTTCGCGTTTTATACGCCTGCCTCGCAGGGCCGCCTAGGAAGGCCCACTATGACCACCTCGCGTCAGACCAAGTTTATTTTCGTCACCGGAGGAGTCGTCTCCTCCTTGGGGAAGGGGCTAACGGCGGCGTCGCTTGGCCAGCTCCTTATCTCCCGCGGGCTCTCCGTGACCATGCAGAAGCTCGATCCTTATCTCAACGTCGATCCGGGCACGATGAACCCCTTCGAGCACGGCGAGGTCTTTGTCACCGAGGACGGCGCCGAAACTGACCTCGACCTCGGGCACTACGAGCGTTTTCTTGACCGCAATCTAACCAAGAACGCCAACGTGACCACCGGTAAGGTCTATTCCTCCGTCATCGCCAAAGAAAGGCGCGGCGAGTTCCTGGGTAAGACCGTCCAGGTCATCCCGCACATCACGGATGAGATCAAGGCTCGTGTCCTTGCCATGGCTGAAGCTGATGCTGAAGGAAATGTACCGGACGTCGTCATTTCTGAGATTGGCGGCACCGTCGGAGACATTGAGTCCCAACCTTTCCTCGAAGCCGCCCGCCAGGTGCGTCATGCCGTGGGCCGGGAAAATATCTTTTTCATCCACTGTTCCTTGGTTCCTTACCTGGCTCCCTCCGGAGAGCTCAAAACCAAGCCCACCCAGCACTCGGTGGCCGAGCTGCGTTCAATTGGTATCGTGCCAGACGCCGTGGTTCTACGCTGTGACCGCGAGGTTCCGCAGCCGCTGAAGACCAAGATTGCCTTGATGTGTGACATCGAGGAGGAGGGCGTTACCTCCTGCCCCGATTCTCCTTCCATCTACGACATCCCTGAGGTCCTCTACCGCGAGCACCTCGATACCTTCGTCATCCGCAAGCTAGGGCTGCCTTTCCGCGATGTGGATTGGACCCAGTGGGGCGAGCTGCTCGATCGCGTTCACCACCCACAGCGTGAGGTCACCGTGGCCATCGTGGGCAAGTATATTGACTTGCCTGATGCATATCTCTCCGTGGCCGAGGCCGCCCGCCACGCAGCCTTTGCCCATAACGCCAAGGCGATTATTCGCTGGATCGCCTCCGACGAATGCGAGGATGACGCGGCTGGCGCACTGCGCGGCTGTGACGCAATCATCGTTCCCGGCGGCTTCGGGGTGCGCGGCATCGAGGGCAAGATCGGAGCCATCACCTATGCCAGGGAGAATAAGATTCCCTTCCTGGGGCTGTGCTTGGGGCTGCAGTGCATGGTCCTTGAAGCCGCGCGTCGCGCCGGCATCGCAGATGCCTCCTCTACCGAGTTTGACCCCGAGACATCCGCGCCGGTTATTGCCACCATGGAGGAGCAAAAGGCGGCCGTCACAGGCGAGGCAGACCTGGGCGGGACCATGCGTCTAGGCGCTTATCCCGCGTCTTTGCAGCAGGGAACCGTGGTCGCCGAGGCCTATGGCAAGACTGAGGTCTCCGAGCGCCACCGTCACCGCTATGAGGTCAACAACACCTACTGTGCGCAGATCAGTGAGGGTTCCGGCCTGGTGTTCTCCGGCACCTCGCCCAATGGTGAGCTCGTTGAGTTCGCGGAGTACCCCCGCGAGGTCCATCCTTATATGGTGGCTACGCAGGCACACCCGGAGTACAAGTCGCGCCCCACGCGTCCGCACCCGCTTTTCGACGGCCTTGTAGGCGCCGCCCTCAACAAGTAATTTCCACGTTTTTTGGCGCGCCCGCCTTATCAGTAGCAAGATAGGTTTCATGAATATTCTATCTATCCAGTCCCACGTCTCTTATGGGCACGTGGGAAACTCCGCCGCGGTCTTTCCGCTGCAGCGTGCCGGCCACGAGGTATGGCCGGTGCACACCGTCAATTTTTCCAACCACACCGGCTACGGTGACTGGGGCGGAATGATGGTTCCGGCGAGCGAGGTCACGAGCATCATCGACGGCATCGAGCGCCGCGGAGTATTTGGACAGATCGACGGAATTCTCTCTGGTTACCAGGGCGGCCCGGATATTGCCGGCGCTATTGTTGATGCCGTTCGGCGCATCAAGGACGTCAACCCAGAGGCGCTCTATGCCTGCGATCCGGTGATGGGTAACGCCAAGTCTGGCTGCTTCGTCTCCGATGAAATCCCGCCGCTGCTGCGGGATAAGGTGGTTCCAGTCGCCGATATCATCACCCCGAATCAGTTTGAGCTGGGCTACCTCACCGGCCACCCTGTCGAAACTCTTGAGCAGACTCTGGCCGCGGTCAAGGCTGCGCAGGACATCGGACCGAAGACCGTGCTGGTTACCTCCGTGAAGAGGCCAGAGACTGCAGATGATGTCATTGAGATGCTCGCGGTGGACGGAGACCGCGCCTACCTCGTGGCCACCCCGTTCCTGCCCTTCAAGCGCAATGGCTCCGGAGATGTCACTGCGGCACTCTTCACCGGGCACTACCTGGAGACCAACAGCGTCAAGGTGGCCCTGCAGCGCACGGCATCCTCTGTCTATGACTTGCTGTCAAATACTTTCGAGGCGGAGTCGCGCGAGCTTCTGCTCGTCGAGTCCCAGGAAGTGTTCGCGCATCCGCGTATGCAGTTCTCCGTCGAAGAGCTCTAGAAGCTTGTGCGGGGTGGTGTTCGTCTCTCGTGCATGAACATGCAAGGAAGAGTTCACTCGTGGGCTATGATATTGAGCAATGAGTTCCGATATAGATGCACAATTCGAGGCCGCCATGCCTGACGAGTCTGAACAACCCCCCGCAGGTGACCCGGCTGCGGGGGACTACTCCGCTTTCACCGAGATCCCGGAGGGCTTTCGCTCCGGGTTCGTCTCCTTCGTGGGCCGGCCCAACACCGGCAAGTCCACGCTGACTAACGCGCTGGTAGGGCACAAGATTGCCATTACCGCTGACCAGCCGGAGACTACGCGCCATCCCATCCGCGGTATCGTGCACCGCGAAGACGCCCAGGTCATCGTGGTTGATACGCCTGGCCTGCACCGCCCGCGCACCCTACTCGGTGAGCGCCTCAATGAGGTGGTCAAGGATACTTATGCCGACGTTGATGTCATCGGGTTTACCGTTCCGGCTGATGAAAAGATTGGCCCTGGCGATCGATGGATCCTCGAGAACCTGCGCAAGGTAGCCCCGCGCACTCCCATCATCGGCATCGTTACCAAACTGGATAAGGCCAGCAAGGATCAAGTGGGAGCGCAGCTGCTCGAGTTGCATTCTCTGCTCAGTGAGGAAAACCCGGAGGCAGTGGTCATTCCAGTCTCTGCTACCGAGCATGTGCAGCTCGATGAGCTGCTTCAGGTCATCGTTGACCACCTGCCGGAGGGGCCGAAGTTCTACCCGGAAGATCACGTCACTGATGAGCAGCAGGAGAAGCGGATCGCGGAGCTTATCCGTGAATCAGCTCTCTCGGGCCTCAAGGACGAGCTGCCGCACTCAGTTGCTGTCGAGGTCGATGAGATGCTCCCGAGCGAGACTCGCCCGGGAGTGCTGGAGGTCCACGCCATCTTGTACGTCGAACGCCCTGGCCAAAAGCGCATCCTCGAAGGCAAAGACGGGCGCCGCTTCAAGCGCATCGTCGGCACCGCCCGCAAGGAGATCATCTTGCTGCTCGGGCAGAACGTGTATCTCGACCTGCGTATCAAGGTGCTGAAGAACTGGCAATCTGACCCGAAGTTCCTGGGGCGTCTAGGCTTTTAAGCTATGCGGGAGTCATACCGGGATCGCGCCGTGGTTATCCGCACCTATGACTTCGGGGAGGCCGACCGCGTCATCGTGTTGTTGACCAAGAACCACGGACTCGTGCGCGGTGTAGCCAAGGGCGTACGTCGCGCCAAGTCTCGCTTCGGTTCGCGGCTCCAGCACTTCGTGGATTTGGATGTTCAGCTGTATCCGGGGCGCAATCTGGCAACGATTTCGCAGGCCGATACCGTGAACTATTATGGCGCCAAGATAATCGAGGACTACGAGCGCTACACTGCTGCCTGCGCCGCACTAGAATCAGCCGAGCGCCTCGCTTTCGCCGACGCGGATAAGGATCCCTATCTCTACGAGGCAGTGACCGCCGCCCTGCGTCGCATCCAGGAGGAAGATCCTCTGCACGTTCTCGATGGATTCTTGTTACGTGCAATGGCACATGCTGGCTGGGCCCCGAGCCTCTTTGATTGCGCCCAATGCCAGCGGCCGGGTCCGCATCACGCCTTTCACCCGGCTGTGGGCGGCGCTGCGTGCCATCGCTGCCGGCCACCGGGAGCGGCCGAGGTGGATCCGGAGACCCTGCATCACATGTGGTTGCTGGCGTACGACGAAAAGACGCAGCCTACCCCGGAACAGGCGGCGCAGGCTCATCGCCTGATTCGGGCTCATCTGCAGTGGCATATCGAGAGGAAGGTCACCGCACTCTCGGTCATGGATCAATAAAACTCGGCGGGGCATTAAGATGAAGCGCGTGATTACCCCAGATCGAAACCGAGTTCTCCACCCTCCACAGATTCCGGCTGAGTTTCTGCCGCGCCATATCGCCCTCGTCATGGACGGCAACGGGCGCTGGGCCCAAGAGCGCGGGATGCCGCGTACTCAAGGGCACAAGAGGGGAGAGGCGGTGCTCCTTGAGGTCGTGGATGCCTGCCTCGCCATGGGCATTCCTTATCTGTCCGCCTATGCCTTCTCCACCGAAAACTGGCGGCGCACCCCCGATGAGGTGCGTTTCCTTATGGGCTTTAACCGCGATGTGTTGCGCCGCCAGCGCGAGTGGCTCAACGAGAGGGGAGTGCGCGTCGTGTGGGCGGGACGCCGCCCGCGGCTGTGGCGCTCGGTCCTCAAGGAGCTGGAGAAGGCGGAAGAGCTAACTAGAGACAACACCGCGATGACTCTGGTGATGTGCGTCAACTACGGGGGGCGCGCAGAGATCGTTGACGGTGTGCGTTCCCTCGCTCAGCAAGTAGCGAGCGGGAAAGTGCGACCGGAGGAGATTTCTGAGTCGATGCTGAGTGCTTATATGTATGACCCGCAGATGCCAGACGTCGACCTCTTCTTGCGCCCCAGTGGGGAAAAGCGGACCTCAAATTTCCTGCTGTGGCAGTCGGCCTACGCGGAGATGGTGTACCAAGACAAGCTCTTCCCAGACTTTGGTCCGGAGGATCTCTTCGCTGCAGTCGAGGAGTACGCGCGCCGCGACCGGCGTTTCGGCGGCACCAAGTAGCAGCGTGGTGAGGGAGGCTTGAAGGAGGCAGCTAACGATTAGCCGCGCGGCACTGGGCGCAGACCCCGAAGATTTCTGCGTCATGCCCGGTGAGCTCAAAGTTATATTGCTTGGCCACAGATGAGGCCCATTTCTCGATGGGTCCGCCGTCAATTTCTTCAGTGCGCCCGCACTTGGTGCATACCAGGTGATGGTGATGGTGGCTGGATTCACAATGCCGATAGAGGGTTTCCCCGGAGGGCATGTGTAGTGCGTCAACAGCGGCAATATCCGCCAAAGACTGCAGGGCGCGATAGACGGTGGTCAACCCCACCTTTTGTTGGCGATCGAGGAGCTGGTTGTGGATTTCTTTTGCCGAGGCAAAGTTGTCCATGTCCCTTAAAACTTCGACCACGGCGGCACGCTGCTTGGTGTTCCGAGAGCCGAGTTTGGGTATGCTGTCATGGATGGCCATGTAGACCATGTTACCAATCCACTACCAATAACGTTTTTCAGGAACGTTTAGGAACGTTCGGGAACGCTGTTGCTGGAGCTTTATCGCTCCAGCACCGAGGCGGCGTCGGCAAGCAGTCCCAGCACGCAAGGGGCGATGAGGATGTAGGTTACCTCGCGTCCAGAGCGCTTGGAATCAACAATTCCTGCTTGCTTGAGCACACGGAGGTGCTGGCTGATAAGCGGCTGGGATTTGCCAGTCGCGGCAACGAGCTCGTGGACGAAGTGGTCGCGTTCTGCAAGGAGAGTGATGATGGCGATGCGGAGAGGAGAGTCCAAAGCTCCTATGACCTTTGCGGCAGCTTGGGCATTGAACGCCAGTTTTGTTAGAGACACGGTTATCACCTTCGTATTTTAATACCTGTTGTCCGGTAGATATTTCGAGCATACCTTAAAACCTCAATAACGGGAATTGTGGTGGGCCACGTCACTTTGGAGACCTCGGCGCCCGCGGCCTTTAAGCGCAAGCTAGACTTGTGTGCGTTGCATGCCCGCGGCGCCTGCGCCGCACGTGGGAATAATGCGGAAACTGTAGAAACTTTTTGTTGAAAGACTGTCCCCTACCAGAGGAGTCCTTGGAAAAATGGCGTCCGTCATCGATACCGTTGTCAACCTGTGTAAGCGTCGTGGCTTGGTTTATCAGGCAGGTGAAATCTACGGCGGTTCGCGCTCGGCCTGGGACTACGGCCCCTTGGGTGTGGAGCTGAAAGAAAACATCAAGCGCCAGTGGTGGCGCCACATGGTGCAGTCACGCGATGACGTGGTGGGCGTGGATACCTCGGTTATCCAGCCGCGCCAGGTATGGGTGTCCTCCGGTCACGTTGAGGTATTCACTGACCCGCTCGTGGAATCCCTCTACACCCACAAGCGCTACCGCGCGGATCATCTGCTTGAGGCCTATGAGGAAAAGCACGGTCACGCACCGGAGAATGGTCTGGCTGACATCAACGATCCGGTTACCGGTCAGCCCGGCAACTGGACCGAGCCCAAGGCTTTCTCCGGCCTGCTCAAGACCTACCTAGGCCCGGTCGATGACAAGGAGGGGCTGCACTACCTGCGCCCAGAGACCGCTCAGGGCATCTTCGTCAACTTCAAGAACGTCATGACTTCTGCGCGTTTGAAGCCACCTTTTGGCATCGCCAACATTGGTAAGTCCTTCCGCAATGAAATCACGCCGGGTAACTTCATCTTCCGTACGCGCGAGTTCGAGCAGATGGAAATGGAGTTCTTTGTTAAGCCAGGAGAGGACGAGGAATGGCACCAGTACTGGATCGATGACCGTTATAACTGGTACGTCGATCTGGGCATCAAGCCAGAGAACCTTCGCCTCTATGAGCACCCCAAAGAAAAGCTCTCGCACTACTCCAAGCGCACCGTTGACGTGGAGTATGCCTTTGGCTTCACCGGCTCCAAGTGGGGCGAGCTCGAGGGTGTGGCTAACCGCACCGACTACGATCTCACTGTCCATGCCAAGGGTTCCGGCGAGGATCTTTCCTACTTCGACCAGACCACCGGCGAGCGCTGGGTGCCCTACGTCATCGAGCCTGCCGCAGGCCTAGGACGTTCCATGATGGCTTTCCTCGTTGACGCTTATCACGAGGAAGAGGTTCCCAACTCCAAGGGCGGCACCGATACTCGCGTGGTACTGCGTCTTGACCGCCGCCTCGCACCGGTCAAGGTGGCGGTGCTCCCGCTGTCGAAGAAGGACGAGCTATCGGTCCCCGCGAAGGAGATCGCACAGAAGCTGCGCCAGAACTGGAACGTGGACTTCGACGTCTCCGGCGCCATCGGTCGCCGCTATCGTCGCCAGGACGAGGTGGGAACCCCGTTCTGCGTCACCTTCGACTTCGAGTCCCTCGAGGACAACGCCGTCACCGTTCGAGAGCGCGACACCATGGAACAGGAGCGCGTCCCGATTGCTGATCTGGAGGCCTACCTCGCCGCGCGTCTGATTGGTTGCTAGATGATTAGCTACACCAGTTGGGACCGTACCGACAGGGAGACCCTCGTCCTAGTCAAGGAGGGCGGGCCGGCAGCTTATGGCCGTTTCTCCGGGAACTCCGCCGAGATCTCCGGCACTCATTGGCGCCTAGACGTCACCAAAGACCTTGGTGCCTCAGCCACGCTCGAGGACGGCCGGGTTATGCGCATTGCGGGAAACCTGGGGCGGGACAAGCGTCTCGAGGCTTCCCTTGATGGGCGCACCTTTACCTTCCTCAACGAGAATGGTGGAAACTGGATCATCGAGGACGTCGATGAGTCCAAGGTTGCCCAGTTCTCGTCGAAGAACTCTGGCGTGCGCGAATCCATCCTCGAATTCGATGAGGACTACAAGGACCTCAGTGACGTTGAAATCATCGCGCTGAGCTGGTTTAGTCGGCTTATCCTCGAGGCCAACACTAAGAGCAAGTCCGTGGCAATCATTGCGACCTTGGTCTTGATGTCCATCGTTGCGGTCTTGGCCCTGTTCGTATTCTGATGTCCGTGGCGGGGCAGGGGCCACTGGGAGAGCAGCCGGGTGCATCCGGCGCACAACCGAGTGCCCAGTGGAAGTGGCACTCAGGCACGCTTTACGGTGATGCTGGGCAAACCCTAGCCGCCGTCACAGCCCAGCGCCTGAATGTAACTTCCGGCTCGGCCCTGACCGACGGCTCCGAACTGGAATTATTAAGCTCTCTCGATAGCCCCAGCGCCTCCCGCTTCTACCTGCGAGCCACAGGCCCAGAGGGCTTTACGTGCGAGGTGCGTCAAGCAGGGCTCAGCGTAGCTACCCTTCGCGCTCGCTGCGCCGACAGCAAGGACCCCATAATGGCGGTGGAGGAGCGCTTCTATCTTCTTAAGAGGAGCACACCCCTAAAGCGCATGCGCACTATCGTTGGCGCAGTTGCGGAAGCAACCGAGCAACGAAACGGCGCGGTATTGTCTACTAACGCACTGTTTGACACCGAGCCCCGATTCAACGGGGATCTGCGGGTGAGTTTCCACCGCGATATCCCCCTGCTCGACGCGATAGTACTCAGCTATAGCTGCTATCTGCTCGATGCTTCGCCGCGCATTGTCCGCGGCTAAGACAAGCGTAGGAGACCTAGAGCAGTCCGCACGGGGCCTAGAAGGCGCTGCCCTGGCTGGAGCCGCCGAAGCCGCCGCCGCCTCCACCGAAGCCGCCGCCGCCAAATCCGCCTCCGAATCCACCACCGTGGCCACCTCCGCCGAGGATCTGGCCCAGCACCATGCCAGTGACGATATTGCCCGCGGTCGAGGCACCGCGTTGCTGCATCTGCCGGCGACGATAATTGTCGATGTCGTCCTTAGCTCGTTTAAGCGCGGTTTGGGCAGCGTTGACGGACCTGCGTGCGGAGTCTTGAGCCGCACGAATATCACTGCGCTCAAGGTGAAGGGCCTCGGCGTGGAGGTGCTTGGCATCGGCCAAGGCGGTACGGGCACCAGAACCAATGATGCGCCCGCGCGAGGAGATGAGATCGTCTGCGGCCTGAATATTGGATTCCGCTACCGAGATCTGCTGCTTGAAAAGAGCGATTTGGCGGGCATGAGAAGAGGTTTTCTCGCGCACTCGGTCGAGGCGATCATCGAGCTCGGTGTCAATGGCCATCAGCGAGCTATAGCTGCCCAAGGGATCTTGTGTGCCCTCGGCGCGGGCGGATTCAACTGCGGTGTGTGCGCGAGCAAGCAATTCCTCGAGGCTGTCCCAATCGGCCTTTGTTCCTTGAGACTTGCCCTGTGCCTCCAGCTGCTGGGCCTCGGAGATCTCCTCCTCGATTTCGGTGATGAGGCTCGCTAGGTTGGCATTGGCCGCGGCGATATTGGTCTCTGCATTTTCGATGCCGCTGAGCAGACGGTCTGCGATCTCGATGGCGTGCTCACCGTCGCGGATAGCCGCGACGAGGCCGCCTTGTTGGCCCGCCGGTGCTGCGGCCAGCTCACGGCCACTGGAGACGGACTTCTCGGCCTCGTTCAAGGAGACCTCTGCCATCTCCGCATTGTCTGCGATGGAGGACAAGACTTCCGCTGGGTAGTGGGAGGTGAGTGTCTGCAACGTCTCTTGGGCGTGGGGCAACCGCGCCCGCAGGTCCACGGTGCGCTGGGTAAGCTCATCCAGCTTCTGGGGTGCGTTGATGAGGAGATCTCGCATCTTGGCGAACTCCTGCGCTTGTTGGTCGAGCGCGTCATCTGCTTGCCCGCAGGAGGAGATGATCTCCACGAGCATGCTACGCCTTTCGGCGGGGGACTCCGGGATGGCGTCATCGAGGCGCTGGCGCAGGGAAAAGGCTCGCTGCAAGGTGGTGGTGGAGTGATTCATGGCCTTGGTAAATGCGCGGGTGCGCTCAGGGCCAAACTCGGAGATGGCGATCTTCAACTCTTCTTTGCCGCGCCGGATGGATTCATCCGCGGAGACAAGCTCCTCGCGTGCCAAGGCATCTAGCGTCTCGACGGGGAGCCGGTCGAGGCTTTGGGTGTCACTTGGAGCAATCTCGCGTGCGGCCTCCAGCGTCTGGGTTGCCTGGGCCTTGGACTTGCGGCGGGTGGCCGCCCAGATACCGCCGCCGGCCACGGCGACTGCACCGGCCCCGCCGACGAGCCAGCCGGCGCCCGAACCTGAGCCTGCGGCCCCAGAGGTTGCGGTATCGACCACGGCGTTGGCAGCTCCAGCCCAGTCATCATTGGCCAAGTAGCTTTGTGCGGCATTGTCTAGGTCTCCAGCAGAGGCCGAACTAAAACGCGTTCCAGCCGCCGCGCCGGTTTGCCTAGCAGCCACGTCCACGACATAGGCAGCGGTGTTATCGCCGCGTGCGCTAACGATGTTCTCCGCATAAGTGGTGCTATTGGTGCCCGTATCCCCAACGAAGAGGATATAGAGGAGCTCTCCCTTGTCTGACTGCAGTTGCTTAATCTTGTCCTCTAACTGCGCCTTATCGCTGGGAGTAAGGGCGCCGACCTCGTCGGTGACGCGGGCGGAGATACTTGCCGGGGCGGGAGCAGCCACCATTTGGGCGGGTGCCGTTGCGGCAAGGGCGGGTGAGGCGGTGGCTAATCCAAAAAACAGGGCCGCAATGGCGGCGCGGCCGATACGCGAAGCGGCGCGGGAGCGTGTATTCATGCCCACCACGATACCGCCGACGGGCATAAGCTGGGAGAGATGAAACCCGAAGCAGTTGTCGTTCTTGGGGCCGCACAGTACGACGGTCGGCCCTCACGGATCCTGCGTGCGCGCCTTGAGGAGGCATTGCGTGTCCCTGCTGAGTGCCCCATCGTTACCGTGGGCGGAAAACTTCCCGGCGATCGCTTCACCGAAGCCGAGGTGGGCAAGACCTACCTGGACGACGCTTTGCAACAAGAATCCGGAGGCGGCGCTAGGCGACGTCCGCCCCGGAACGTTTACGCCGTGACCAACGGCTCGGATACCCGCGGCTCTCTCGAAGCGGTGCGAGAGGCCCATCCCTTCCGGAACGTCGTCATTGTCACCGACCCACTGCACCGGTTGCGGACCTATCTCATTGCTCGGGAACTCGGCTTTAGCGCCCGAGTGGTAGGGGTAAAAGATTTCACATACACCCCGCAGCAGGCGGCGTGGTGGCGTTATCTCGCGCATGAGGGCGGCGGCATGGTGGTGTTAGCAGCAGGGCACGTATTCTCCGCCGAGACCGCGCGAAAGCTGCGTAGTTTCCTGCACTATATCGAGGGCTGGATTAGGCCCTCGCGAAAGCTTCGACACACGCAACTCCGTAAGAAAAGTTAGAATTTGTAAAAAAGTACCATTCCGCGAAAAGCACTGGTCACGCTAGTTTTGGTCTAGAGAATAGGCGGGTGTAGACCAATACCAACACCGCATGAGTTTTTTCTCCGTGACCGTTCTGTTATGGTGTTTCTTGTAAGAGTTATTCCCCCTTTGAAAGGACAATCACATGATTGACGTAGTTACCAACACCATCGAGTACGTTCTCGACTTCCTGCAGTACGGTATCAACACCCTGTTCGCTGGCGTTGACGGCCTGTCCTCCGCCTTCTTCGGCTAGTAAATTGCCGAATGGTTGTGTAGCTTAGCTACAAGCTTGATTACGTCCCTCACGGTTCCTTTCATGGGAAGCGGGAGGGACTTTTCTGTTAAATTAGGCCTGCAAGTTTGCTCATTTTCGTGCTATACCCCATATTTTCTAGAAACACTTCAAGTTCCTTCTCGGTGCTTGGCGCAGCGCGACTAAAATGTCAAGGGTGACTTATACCTACCGCGCGGCGGACTTCGCTCGGCGCTTCGATGAAAGCCCCAAAGGTTCTGCATTTGTAGCGGTCGAAGAACAACGCGGCGCCTTCGCCCGTGACCGAGCTAGGGTCCTCCACTCCGCAGCGTTCCGGCGTTTGGCGGATAAAACTCAGGTCGTCGGCCCCCGGGATGGGGACACTCCGCGCACCCGTTTGACCCACTCCCTAGAGGTAGGCCAAATAGCACGGGGGATTGGTAGTGGGCTAGGAGTAGACCCAGATCTCTGTGACATGGCAGGGCTCACGCACGATATTGGGCATCCGCCCTATGGGCATAACGGTGAAACAGCGCTCAACGAGCTGGCGCAAGATTGTGGAGGATTCGAGGGAAACGCCCAGACGCTGCGCATTCTTACCTTCTTAGAGCCCAAGGTTGTCGGCGATGACGAGGAGTCTTTTGGGCTTAATCTCACTCGTGCGGCGCTCGATGCTGCTTGCAAGTATCCGCGGATAAAGACCGACCCGGATGGTACGACCAACCGGAAGTACGGTTGCTATGACGCTGATGCCCATATCTTGGATTGGGTGCGCGCAGGCCATGATGACTCTTGGCCTCCAATGGAAGCTCAGGTCATGGACTGGTCCGATGACGTGGCCTATTCCGTGCATGACGTCGAGGACGGGATCATCTCCCGCCGTATTTCCCTCAATGTGCTCTGGGACTTAGTGGAGCTTGCCAATCTGGCTGAGAAAGGCGCGCGGGCCTTCGGGGGAAGTGCCAGCGAGCTGCTAGAGGCCGCGGATTCCCTGCGCAGGCTCGACGTTATTAACGCGATAGGCTCTTTTGACTACAGCCTGCGCTCCTATGCCACTTTGAAGAAGATGACCTCGGAGTTGGTGGGGCGCTACGTCGGCGCGACCATCAAGGCCACTGAGGAAGGAAATGCAGACCTCATCGCCGCAGGGGAGCTCGGGCGGGAGAAGGGGCAGCTTTATGTGCCAGAGCTTGCGCGGGCAGAGGTAAAACTCCTAAAAACCATTGCGGTCCTCTACGTCATGGATGAGCCAGCGCACTTGCGGCGCCAAGACCGGCAGAGGGAAAGGATCTTCCGCGTTTATGACTACCTTTCGGCGGGAGCGCCCGGTTCTCTCGACGCCATGTTTGCCGGTTGGTGGAGGCGCGCTGAGAGCGACACCGAGCGCCAACGTGTCATCATCGATCAGATTGCCTCGATGACGGAATCGCGCCTTGAGCGTTTGGCCCACCGCAGCGCCGAGTTAACCGGATTCCTCGACTAGGTTCATTTAGGCCCATATAGGTTCCTATATGGGCCTATAGTCCCCAGCGCTGCCTGAGCCTATTCGTTGCTCTGGTGCGCGAGGGCGAAAGCCTCGTTGATCCCGTGAATTGCCTGGTTGATTACGGCGTCGAGGCGCCCGTCCAGTTGGCCATCGCTAAGCCCACCAGCGGTGTAGAAGGTCCCAGTCACTAAGGTCTTGTCGTCTGCAAAGGAGGCCTTGATAAGCGCCTTGCTGGTGGAGAACTCGCTGAGCGCAATGATGTACTTCAACGCATCATGGGCAGGCATGGAGGCTTCCACGAAGACGCTGGCTTGGCTTTGGCTCAGCGCGAGGAACATGGGCAATGATTGATACTCGAAAGAAAGGCAGCGCTCCATGTCTTTGGAGGAGGCCACGAACTCGGGCAGCTTCTCCTTCGGGACTTCACTGAGCTCCAGATCGCTAACAGCGGGGCTGGCTACGATGCGCTCGAGCGTAACTGGGGTAGTCGCCGCCGAGGAAAGAACATAAGGCGGGGCAATGACGGATTCCTCGATGGTCTCCATCACCTGCGGATCTGGAGACTGTGCCTGCGTGCTGAACTGCTGTGGATCGCAATCTATCCCAAAAGTGTCTACGACATGCGCGCATAGGCGCGGAGCAACGTGCGAAGTCACGATTTCAACGAAATCACGCACCTGTTCTAGGGTCACTCCCTCGGAGTAAAGCAGTGCATTCTGTGCCTGCACCACGGCTCCCTCGGGCCCGTGCATGGGGTCGACCGACCCGAAGATGGGATCGCGGTTGAGATCATTGGCTAGAACCACCAGATCCGTGAGCTGGTCCGTTGGCAGCGGCTTGGTCAGCTCGATTTGGGATTGAACAACGGGTGCGCCGCGGTTGACGCTAAAGCGAATCTTGGCATCTGGGTACTCCAGGACAAAGACGGAACCGGTGTCCTCCATAAGGAAGTCCTTACCCAAGCTTAGCAGCGCTCCACGCAAGGCCCCGGAAACGAAAAGAGCGGGATCAACCGCCTCTGCGGTGGTCTGGTCTACAACGGGTTTATTCTTCTTGTTCCAAAACGCCATGAGCAATCCTCTTTTCGCTGGTGGATAGATCCGGAGAAAACCAGCAGGTTAGAGCTGGATCTGTTCCGCATGTTTCGTATGTTACACAGCGAATAGCCACACTGCCTGCTAATACAGGCGGCTTGTCGGCAGTTTTGTATAGGTCCTAGTCTTGTAGATGCCCTAGCGCACGAGACGGATGGAAAGGTCACGCAGAACTAGGCCGATAGCGGCGTAATCGGCCGGATCCAACAACAAGTCTGCGGCCACGATGACCTTGACATGGTTTTCGCGTAGGAAATCAGCTAATGCATCGAGGTTGCGTGGCGTAGCGTTGGCGCATCCGCGCACGCGTCCCAAGGCGGCATAGAACCCCTCTTTGCTGCGTATGGGTTCTGTCAGGAGAATGCGTTGCATAAGTAGTGCCTTAATCAATGGTGCCACGGGGAGGGGTGAGCGGGGTGGGTGTTAATACTCGGCGTCGGGAATCGCGCAAAAGGATTCATAGTGGTCATCGGTGTAATACCAGACCTCGGGATCAGTTTCGGTTCCGCCGCCGGTAACTATCCTTTTGGCACCGCGGTGGTTAATTCCTGGGGTGTCCACGGTGTATTCGCGGTAGTAGTTCCGCGCCTGTCGGGGAAGGGTTCCCTCGTAGTTTCCAAAGCGAACGTTGTCATTATCGGGGTGCTCAAAGGGGCCACCGGCGAGGATATCGGCTGCGGTGTTCTCCGCTTGAGCAGGCAAAGAAGACAGCGGGCAGGAGGGGAATCCTCCAGCGGCGGTTGGCTCCGTCTTAGGGCTGCGCGCGGTACTAGGTTTGTGTGCTGGTGATGACGCAGTGATCGCGGTGGCGGAGGAAGAAGCCTCAGATGCCGACTTCGCGCCGGAATCGGTGGCGAAGTCGATGCCGAAGTAGCCGCCGACAAGGACGAGCACAGCGGCGCCGATGGCGGCAGGCACCGACTTTCGAGGACTGCGGGATTGTGCCATTCCTTTATCCTCCCAGCCCTGAGCCCAAACTGGAAATCTAACTAACACTGCGGTGCTTGGCGATGCCGCGCCGGCGAAGCGCGCGCGGTAATCTCTAACTCATGGCAAAAGGCAGAATCCCGGAGAGCGATATCCAAGCTATCCGTGAACGCGCGCCTATCGAAGAGATCGTGGGCGAATACGTCCAGCTCAAGCCGGCTGGTTACGACTCGTTGAAAGGGCTATCACCCTTCAAGGACGAGAAGACCCCTTCTTTTCACGTTCGACCTCAACGAGGCTATTATCACTGCTTTTCCACGGGCAAGGGTGGCGATGTATTCAACTTCCTCATGGAGATGGAACAAGTCACTTTCCCCGAGGCGGTAGAGGCGGTAGCCCAAAAAATTGGCTACCACGTTAACTACCAGGGCGGCACCACGGGAGCCCGCAACGAGAAGCCGGGCACGCGCCAGCGCCTTATCGCGGCGAACAAAGCCGCGCACGAGTTCTACCGGAAGCAGCTGGAGACCCCGCAGGCAGCGCCCGCGCGAGATTTCCTTCTGGACAGGGGCTTTTCCAAAGAGATCATCTACGACTTTGAGTGCGGCTATGCACCCGAGGGCTGGGACACTGCCACCAAGTACCTTTTGCGCATGGGCTTTTCCTTCGAAGAGCTAGAGGCGGCGGGCATTTCTAAGATGGGCAAGCGCGGACCGATTGATCGCTTTCACCGCCGAGTCCTGTGGCCCATCAAGGATCTTTCCGGCAACGTCATCGGTTTCGGTGCCCGCAAGCTTTTTGAGGATGACAAGCTCGGCAAGTACATGAACACGCCGGACACCATGCTCTACCATAAATCGAAGGTGCTATTCGGACTCGACCTTGCCAAGCGCAATATTGCCGAGGCGCACCAGGCCGTGGTCGTTGAGGGATACACGGACGTCATGGCGATGTATGCCGCCGGCGTTAAAACTGCCGTCGCTAGCTGCGGCACCGCCTTCGGCTCTGAGCACCTGCAGATCCTGCGCCGGTTGATGCTCGATGATTCTTATTTCAACGGTGAGCTCATCTATACCTTCGACGGCGATGAGGCAGGGCAAAAGGCAGCCTTGCGCGCATTCCAAGGCGAACAGGCCTTCACGGGTCAATCCTTCGTCTCCGTTGCCCCCGACGGCATGGATCCGTGTGACCTGCGCCTCGCGCGTGGCGACGTCGCTGTGCGCGACCTCGTGGCGGACCGCATCCCAATGTTCGAGTTCGTTATCCAATCCGTCATTTCTGAGTATCGAATCGATACTCCGGAAGGCCGCCTCCAGGCATTGCGCAGAGCAGTTCCGGTCGTGGCGCAGATCCGTGATGCGCCCTTGCAACGCGAGTATGCGCGCCGCCTCGCCGGTTGGGTGGGCTGGCCCAACCCAGAAGAAGTCCTGCAGCAGGTGCGCGAGGAGGCAAGAAAGCCGCGCAAGCAGGAAAAGCCGCGCTTTAATCGTTTCGACACCACCCCGCAGCCGGCGCAACAAGACGTGCCGATGATTCACCCGCCGAGCCCGAAAGAGACTTATCTGTGGCCACAGCGGGAGGCGTTGAAGCTCGCATTGCAATATCCACAGGTGGCCAGCTCCTACTTCGATGGAATCGCTGAGGATGCCTATACCAATGAGGCCTATCGCATCGTGCGCCACGCTATCGCCGCTGTAGGCGGAGCCACCGCAGGAGCAACGATGTCCAATGTGGATTGGATAGCCGCAGTGGCGGGGGAGATGCGCGATCTCACCGGAAGGAACTTCGTCTCTGAGCTAGCAGTGGAGCAGATCCTGCCCACGGATACGGACTGGGAGACTTATGCGGATTCCGTATTCTCCCGCCTGCAGGAGACCCGCGTGGGGGACCAGATTGCGCAGCTCAAAGCTGAGTTGGGGCGCATGCGGCCTTCGGATAATGAGGAGAGCTACAACTCCCTCTTTGCTGATCTCGTCGCCCTTGAGCAAGCACGCCGCGACCTCAACGACCGCGCTTTCCGCGGAACGCCCGGAGCCCCTGGGACGGCCTAACCTGCAAGGACGGGGGGAGAACTAGTCCTCGTCGGGCTCGTAGATGCGGTCTGGATTAGGGTTTACCGTCCCGCGGGAATTCTTCTTGGCCGAAACATCTTTGATCTCGCGCATGCGCGGTTCCGGGTCGAGCCGGTTGGCCACGGCTTTGCGCGTGGCGTTGACGGCATTCTTGGCAACGGGGGAGTTGATCGCCTTCTCGTAGGCGCCCTTGATCTGGTGATAGCGTTTGCGGCCTGCCTTGGTGCCAAAGATATAACCAGCGGCGGCGCCGACAACGAACTGGATCATGGGTGATGGTCTCCCCTCGACGGAGTGCTTGAAAATTGCTTGGGTTTAATACTACCCGTTTCAACTTTGCGGGCCGTGGGTGTGAAGGACAGGGGTGGTCTGAACCTTTTCTGTCAATGCGCTCTTTTCTCTGCGCTGTGGAGACGATAGTTTGAAATGGTGGAACAAGAATCTCGTCTTTGTCATGCGACGTCGGCCGCTATTGCGATGGCCGCGTTGCTAACGGCGAGCCTCTCTCAGAGTTCCACGTCCTCAGTTCGCAGCACCCCGCCTTTGAGCCAAGAATCCACTACCTTCAGCACTGAGTAGCCTGTTGCATCAGTGGTCTAACACTCAATGTCGCAGATAGCCCCGCCTAAGCTGTCCGTGGACACTGGAGCCTCCGCAGAAGCAAGCCAGTTCAGCATAGTCGTATTCACGGCCGTTACTTTCAATTCCGTCGAAAGAGAAGAGAGCTTCGCGCAACCCGCCTGGGCACTCACCCATAGCGTCTAGAAGACGCATCGGAAGCGGTCAAAGCTGACCCTGACTAGGCACTCCGGCTAGTGGAGACTTTTCCGCGTTTTGGGGTAGTTCTCTATCACTGGTAGTGAGTGAAAGAAATCCGAGAATCAGTCAAAGGATGGTACTTGGGTATGATGGACGCTCCACTGAGACGCCAGGCACTTTATCCCCGACGTTCAGGAGTTGGGTATCTGTTGTGCACAAATGACGTGCTTCGTAAATCGATGCAGACGCGAGAATTGATGCGTCAATCCCGGTCAGATGGAATGAGCTTATGTATCCGCTAGCGATCTCTGCGACGTATTCGTCGAGCTCTACGGTCAAGTCCTTTTGAGTGGT
>NZ_DGRD01000007.1:0-29991 GCF_002390965.1 Corynebacterium sp. UBA4397 | reverse complement strand
AACTCACCCGCACCGCCCCGGTTATCCACAGCCGGGCCGCTTCGCCAGAACTTGGCAGTGCGATAGCAAGGCCATCCGGCCTATCCTGAAGGATTGGGCCCATGCGGAATCAAAATCAACGCACTCTAAAACCAGAAGATCCCCTTAACACCTACCAAGTGCTCGCCCGTTCCTGTCGGCCTTGGGTGACTTCAGCATGGATACTATGTTTGGCACCGATGTTAACCAACGAATCTAGGCGGAACTGGCTAAATTTTCCGTCGAAGAGTGCAGACACGCGCGATTGAGATAAACCGGGATGAGCCACAACTTCTGATTGTCCCACCCTCGCTCTGAGATCTCTTTGCGGATTGCGCGCATCTTGAGGTTCTCAGCTTCCTGATTGTGTCCGATATTCCACCCATTCGATCTTCTGACCACTCTCTGACAAGCCGAGAACATATATCGGTACCGATGTACACTAACGGTTTCCCACCCGCATCGATAACACGTTCGAACGCTTTGGGCTAACGTACTCATGCTCATGTCCGCTCGCACGTTAAGATGGACACTCGTTATGAATGATGTGAAGCCACTAGTGAAATGGGTGGGCGGAAAGCGCCAGCTCCTGCCCCAGATACACGCTGCGCTCCCGCAGGATGGCTTCGGCCGCTACTTCGAACCCTTCTTAGGCGGTGGCGCAGTCCTATTCTCTTTGCGCCCGCCCGCGGCTAGCGTCAATGACCTCAATTCAGAACTCATCAACCTCTACGAGGTCACCCGGGACAACGTCGAGGAACTCATTGCCTTGCTTGCTACTTATCCCAATGAGGCTTCATTCTTCTACGACATGCGCGGCCTCGACCGCGAGGCTGGGTTTGCGCGGCTCAGCCGCACCGAGCGCGCCGCACGCACGGTCTATCTCAACAAGACCTGCTACAACGGCCTCTACCGCGTCAATAACGCCGGCCAGTTCAACGCGCCCTTTGGCCGATATGCCAACCCCTCCATCTGCGATGTTGATACTTTGCGTGGAGTCTCCGCCTACCTCAATGGTAATGACATTGACTTTCACAACGGCGACTACTCCGCCATCTTGGCAGAAGCCGCAGCCGGAGACTTTGTCTACCTCGACCCGCCCTATGACCCGGTCAATCCCACGAGCAACTTCACCGGCTATCAATCCGGGGGCTTCGACCGCAGCAATCAGATCAAGTTGAAAGAGACCTGCGACGAGCTAGATGCCCGTGGCGTGCGTTTCTTGCTTTCTAACTCCGCCACGGACTTCATCAAAAAGCTCTATGGTGACTACCAGGTATCCATCGTGGGCGCCACCCGCGCCATCAATTCGGTAGCCTCCAAGCGCGGCAAGGTCGAGGAGGTGCTGGTGCGCAACTATGGGTGATAATCGCGAAGAAGAGTACCTGCGCCGCCGTTTCGAGGTACCTGCCGGGCAGGCCCTGGGTCTCAATGACATCGGTTGGCTGCGCGCATTTGACGCGAAGCTCTCCTCCGAGATTTCTACCGCCGGATTCGCTCGTGTCAGCGCCCAAGAACTCAAGGCTTTGAGTGGGCGCGAGCCAAGGCTTATGGCCAAGCATGACTTCTCTACTTCAAGGCCCTGGATCTTCGAGGACCTCGGGCTTTCTATCCTCCCGCTGAGCCGCAGCTCCTATCTCATTGGCCCTTTCAATCTCTATGAGCGTTTTCCGGTCAGCGCCGGAGTGTTGCGCACGCTTGCCATCCCCAGTGGAATCGAATCGCTGGATTTTTCTGCCCTCAGATCTGAAGCCCTAGTTCTCAGCGCCGCAGCGCTGTCCGGGATGATCGAGGACTTCATCGGAGGAAGCCGGCTCGTTCCCACCGTGGCCGGGCGCATGTCCACCGGGCGGCTTCCGCTCCACCTGCGCGAGATGGGCAAGCATTTTACCGTGGATCGTGCGCAGATGGAGATTGATGCGGGCTTCGAATCCCCCGAACACCTGGTACTGGTGGAAGCCAAGAACCACATCACCGCCGACTTCAATATCCGCCAGCTTTACTTCCCTTACCTGCGCTTTTCACGCGAGCTTTCGAAAGAGGTCATCCCCCTCTACTTGGTCTATTCCAACGGGGTTTTTCACCTCTACCGATACACTTTCACCGACCCGGAAGACTTCCGCAGCATTCGGCTCGCCGCGAGTACCCGCTATGTCCTGGGTGATTCGGCAGTAAGTATCGACTCACTCCGCACACTGCTGGACCGGATAAAACCCCGCACACACCCGCGTTCGCAGCATCAGGGACAAGCGCGTATACCCTTCCCGCAAGCAGATTCCTTTGCCAGGGTGGTCAGCCTCTGCGAGCTACTGCTCGACAAGGACTTGGACAAGACGGCTATTCACGCCCATTATGGATTCACCCCGCGCCAAGCAGACTACTACGTCAATGCGGGACGCTACCTGGGGTTGATTGATCTGGAGGGCTCCGTGGCCCGCTTGACTGCCCTCGGCCGAAGCATCATGGAAACGCCCTCGCGGGATGATCGCAACCTCGCACTAGTGGAGGTCATGGCGGGTGACGAGGTGTTCCACGCGGTTTTGGAGGGCGTCGTCGCCAAGCAGCGTGGCCCACAGCGCTCGGATGTCCTCGCCATCATGGAATCGAGTGCTTTGGAGATGTCGAGCAGTACCTTGAAGCGGCGGGCCGGCACGGTTATGGCCTGGGCCCACTGGGTGTGGGACCTAGTCGCACCCCGGCAACTTAAGCTTGCTTAGAATACGTCCTGGAAACCCGTGACGGCCATCGTGGCACCCGCCACGATGAAGAAGATTCCGGCGGCAACGTCAATCCACGGTCCCGCGCGCAGCATGCGACGCCGGATCTTGTTGGTGGAGATGACGAAGCTGATGACCAAGAAGAGCAGGAAGCTGGAGATAACCAGGCTGGCGATAAGCAGCACCGCCAGCCCCAGCGAGGGATGCGCTGGAAGCAAGGGCGCGATGAGCGCGGCCAGAAACAAGACAATCTTGGGGTTCGACAAGTTCGTGGTCATGCCCTGCACGAAGGCGTAGCGCAGCCTGCCCACCGAGGCTTCGGCCGATTCCAAGTCGACGGCCGGGGAGGTACGCGCGGCCCACCCCGTGCGCAGCATGTTCCAGCCCATCCACATCAGCCACGTTCCACCGACTAGCTGGATGAGGCCCAAGATTGAGGGGAAGGTGCGCAGGAGAGCTGCGGCGCCGAGCACCGTAAGCGAGCACCACATGATGACGCCGACTTGGATTCCGAGCACCGCTGCCACGGCGTGACGCCGCGACTTGGTGGCGATGCGGGTGATGAGGATGATGTCCGGTCCGGGTGACATCGCCGCAATAAGATTTGCAACGATGACCGTGAGGAAGGCGCTTAGGCTCATCCCCCCGCGCCCAAACGCTCAACGAGGTCTGCGCGCCCGAACATGCGGGCAGTGTCAATGGCAGTGGGTTGCCCGGCAGTCGCCGAGGCGCCAGCGGCGATTAAAGCCTCAATAACGGCCTCTTCCTTCTTGAAGATGGCTCCCGCCAGTGGGGACTGCCCCCGATCATTGAGAAGGTCCGCATCGGCGCCGGCTGCAAGAAGCTTTTCCACGAGATCAGCCTGGCCGTGGTAGGCGGCGAGCATGAGGAACGACTGCCCCTCCTGGTTGACCATGTTGACGTTAACGCCGCGTTCAATGTAATCCATTAGCTGCGCATCACCCGCGCGGGCGAAGTCAAAGAGCTTGGCGGCGAACTCTTCTAGTTCTTGATTCTCACTCATGCGCCCTACTTTATCGCGCCAGTTCCGCGATGCGACGCACGGCTGCCTCGATGGCGAAGTCGGGGTCGCCGCCCCGGCCTTTGACCTCTGCCTCCAACTCCGATACGAGGATGACGGCCCGGGTCACATTCTCCCCCGACCAGCGCCGGGCCACCGGCTGCGTCAGCTTGACCACATAAGCATTGAGCCCAGTCTGTTTGGCCAAGGAAAACTGGTCTCCGCGGGCCGAATAAAGCCGCGCTATCGCGCCGACCTTATTGGCCAGTGCCGCGGCGATGGCCACCGGACTCGCCCCGAGCTGCAGCGCGCGCCGGCAGGTGCTCACAGCAGCCTCGAGGCGTCCGGCGACGGCTGCATCCGCGATGTCCCAATTGGCGACCTCGGCCACGCCAACGTAGTAGTTATGCACAGCCTCCCTAGTCACGTTGCCGTTGGTATCGAAGACGAGCTGGGAAATCGCGGAGGCTAACTCGCGCAGATCAGAGCCCACCCCGTCGAGTACGGCCTGGACCACATCCGGGGTGGGACGCACACCATGGCTGGCGAACTCGCGCGTTGCCCACGGCAAAAGCTCGTTGGTGTAGAGCGAAAAAGCCTCGTGAACCTCGCCGATCTTGCGCAGCTTAGACACGATCTCGGGGGCCTTCTTCTTGGCCTTAAGTGTCTTTGCGCTCACCGTATACACAATCACCATGGTCATGCCCGGCGCGGGATTAACGCAGGCCTCTAACAGTATCTTGGTGACTTCCTTGCCCGCACGCTCGACGTCACTGACAACGATGACCCGGTTATCCCCGAATAGTGAGGGGCTGGTGGCCTCTGCAATCTCTCCCTCACTGACCTCGGAGGCCTTGAGCCTTTTGACCTCGAGGGCGGTATCGCTGTCCTGCGCCGCAGCACTCTGGATGGATAGGCGGGCGCGCTCGGTGAGGAACTCGTCATCTCCGAGGATGAGGTGGACGGGTGCAACAGGCATGACAGCCATCTTAGAACCTCCCGTCGCTAGAGTGTTGCACGCCGTCACGATAGAGGCGCACCGGACCATCGCGACTCGGGTAAAGCACTGGTATGCCCTCTTTTGTGCGCGTGGGTCGAGGCGTGGACTGAAAGGCTGTAGGCAAAGAACGCCGTGGCGAAACCTGCGAAGTGTCCCCTGTTTCTGGACCGCGCACGATGATGACCTGCGTCCCGGCAGGCACTGGTGCTATCTCGCTTTCCGTGCTGACCTCGTGGGTACGCAGGCGGCTAATGTCCACCTCCCCAGGCTGGTAGACGGCGGCCCCTACCGCGCACACCACGACGATTAAAGTCAGCAGCGGGCGCCGAAAGGCCAGGCCGAGCAGAATCCAGCCATAGACCAGCGCCACTGCCCACGGGCTGGCGGCCACCGTGGAGACAGGCAGCGCTACCACCCCATGTGCCACGGTGTTTATCCACCACGTGCAGGGTTCAGCGACTTTAAGCAAACACGTCCCGAGGATGTCGATAGGGCCTAACTGGGCACACGCTGCCGCGAGGACACCCAAGATCGTTATCGGCGCCGCGACCGGAGAAACCAAAAGATTAGCCAGCACCGAGACCACCGATACCTCGCCGGCCATCAAAGCCACCACTGGCATGGTGACCACGTCGGCGGCGAGGGCCACCGCCAGGGCGCGAACGAGAATCTCCGGCCAGCCGGTCGGTGCAAGAAAGCGCACGATGACTGGGCTGAGCACCACGATCCCGGCCGTGGCTGCAGTTGATAGCGCGAATCCAAAGCTCAGCGCAAGCTCACTGTCAACGAGAATCAGTACGATTATCCCCAGACTCAATGCGTGCAGTGGTTGCATGCGAGAGGAGTTAAGGACCGCGAGCAGCCCCACCATCCCCGCCACCGCGGCGCGCTGTACGGAGGGCTCGAAGCCCACCAAGAGCACGAACCCGGCCAATGCTGCTGCCGCCGCGGTCACCCTTTGGGCAGGACCCAAGGCGAAAGCAGCACATACTAGCGCCGCGGCGGAGCAAATGATGGCCACGTTGGCTCCGGATACGGCGCTCAAGTGTGAAAGCCCCGCGGCGACATAAAGATCCCGCTCGGCAGACTCTTGGAGGGTGGTATCCCCCAACACCATGCCAGGAAACAGACCCTGACTTGCCGGTCCCACGCTCTCGCTCACCAGCTCCCGGAAGTTTCCCGCCACCACGTGCGCCCACCCCCGCGGAGGCGCTACGCCCACGGCACTGCCCTCAGCCACCACGGGGCTCAGTCCCGGGCGCGAGGCCTCTTTAAAGGAGGCCGCGAGCGAAACTCGCGAGCCGGTTTCCAGGCCGGGATTATCCTTGACAAATACTGGCAGCTGCGCCGGGAAGCCCTCCACCCGCAGCCGCAGCAACCAAGTGCCGGAATCCATCTGGGTAGGTGCGGCGCTGATTCGACCCTCCAACGGCTGCGTAAACTCGAAAGCCTGCGCGCGAGACTTCCTTATTGCCGCCACTGCCACTGCGGCCAGCCCGATTCCGCCGCAGGCAATGCCCTGGCCACGCTGGCGAAGGAGAAGCCAGGCAGCAGCCACTACCATCACAATGATGCAGGCCGCCTGCCACCCGTTCAGCAGTACGATCGCGGTGGCCGCCCACACCACCGCCGCCCCTGGAAATAGCCGCAGCTCCGTCATGGCGTGACGTCATTTTTGAGTTTCTCGAACTTGGCAGGGCCGATGCCGCTGACATCCAAGAGCTGCTCGACGGAGTTAAAGCCACCGATCTCTTCCCTGTGGGCAATGATCGCGGCTGCGGTGACCTCCCCTACCCCGCTTAAGCTCTCCAGCTCCTTCTGGGAGGCACTGTTCAGGCTGACCTTTCCCGCCCCGGGACCAGAGCCGGCCTCCGCTAAACCACCGCCTTGCGAATCTCCAGCGCCCGCCGCGCTCGCACCCTGCACGGTTGAGCCTTGCTCCAACACCACGATCTGCTGCCCATCAACCAAGAGCTGGGCCTGATTTAGCCCCAAAAGATCAGCATGCGCCAAGGGCCGAGCCCGGGCGAGAGCATCTGCCAGACGCGCCCCCGGAGCCAGCGTCACAAGCCCGGCGGATTCGACTTCTCCCACGACCGAGACCACCACGGAACTTGGCGCCTGTGGCGTGGACTCAGAACTCGCAACTCCTCTCCCCTTGTTCACGACCTCCCCCGCTGTCTCCGCCGGGGTCGCTGGTGCCACTGGAGCCAGCTGCGTGCTTTGGCGCGAACTTATTCCCAGCCACGCCACCACGCCAGCCACGACAAGCACGGCGACAACGCAGGCCTGCCAGGGCGGGATGCGCAGCCGTGGGCGCGGGAAGTCCACATCGAGATATTCCTCTTGGCCCGTGGGCTCTTTTAGCTCACGCAGCCTATCGCTGATACGCGCGGTTGCCATACCTTGAAGCTAAGCCTGCGCTCCATAGCCAGGCCAGACCCGATCCGGCAACCTGTGGATAACTTGTTGTAAGGATCAACAACAGCCAGCAATCAGGGCCGCGGAGGATGCCACAGCGGCCCAAAAGAGGGAAACTCTAGCCGAGGCTTGGCCGGGGCTTCCTCAGGCTCGGGCGTACTAAAGACCACGGAAACCCCGATGGCACCGGGGCCTGCGTGCACGGACAAGACCTCCGTTAGCGGCACTACCATGAACGATGAGCCTTTAGCCAGAGCCAGCTCCAACAGATGCCTCAACCGCTCGGCCTCGGCGGGAGCATCATTGTGTTGAACCGCCACGAAGGCCGGCTGTCCATCCGCACGCGAGGCCACGAGATCTACCACCTTGGTAAAAGCCTTCGTCTGCGTGCGGGTTCTGCCTACCAATTCGAGTTTTCCATCCGCGATGGACATGATCGGCTTAGTAGCCAGAAGCGCCGTCGATAACATGGCCGTCGCCGCAGACATGCGCCCGGATCGGCGCAGATCCTCCGTGGAGTTGAGATATACCCATGTCTTTCCCCGCGCGAGGGTATCCGCGGCGGCGGAACGGCATTCCTCAAGGCTTGCCCCGTCTTGCGCGAGGCGTGCGGCAGCCATCGCGGCGGCACCCATCACCATTCCTGCGGTCTCGGAATCGAGGACTTTGACGGTATCGGGGAAAACCCCCGAGGCAGTCACCGCCGCCGACCACGTCGAGGACAGTTCCTTTGAGAGATGGATAGCCAGCACGCCCTCATCGCCGGAGCGCTCCATCTGGCGCCCATAAGCCGCCGCTAGTTCCAAGGCGCTCAAACCCGAGGTTGACTGTTCCTTTCCGCCAGCCCCAGCATTGTCCATGACATGCAGGTCGAGGACGCAAATATCCAGCTCCGTTATCACCTCGGGGGGCAATCCCGCCGCGGAATCCGTGACAACGCGCACGCTCACTAGATATCCGCCCCGGTTCCCCCGATGACGCGGGCCCCCATGTTCCAGCCTTCAAAGTACCAGGTGGCCTCGTCGACGTTATCCGGGCCAAAATGCAGCGGAGACAAAGGCTTGTCCGCATCGAAGCGCGGGCGCGCCGTCAGCTGCGACCAGTGAGTATTCTTCAGGCCAGACAAAATCCCGTATTGGTGATGCTCCAACCCGAGCAGGTGGCACGTCAATGCGGAGATAGCACCGCCGTGGGCAACAACTAAGACGGGACCATCATCCCAGGTGGTGCTGGTACGCATGAGGGAATCAATCACCGGACGCGCCCGCTTGGCGACGTCGACCCGCGACTCACCCTCCGGCGGAGCCCACGTGGGATCATGGCGCCAGATGGCGCGCGCGCCGGGAAATTGTGCATCGACCTCCGCCGAGCTCATCCCCTGCCAACGCCCGAGATCGGTTTCCCGCAGGCGCTTGTCGACGGCGTAGTCCATACCGAGGGAATCCGCGATCACCCGCGCCGTCTCCTTGGCGCGAATCAAATCGGAGGAGATGATGTAGGAGATATCTTTATCCCGCAGCAGTGCCGCCGCCGCAGCCGCCTGTTCATAGCCCACCTCGGCCAGATCGGTATCCAGGTGGCCCTGCATCCGGCCAGTGGCGTTATAGGTGGTCTGTCCGTGTCGGATCAGAATCAGGCGGCGGCTCATGAGGACTTAGAACTCCTCGTCCTCTTCCGGCTCCTGCGGGGCCAGCGGGATCTCGTCGATGGAGGAGACCTCACGGGTATTGGTCTCAGAAGACCACTCGCCAGGGCGCTCCGGAGTCTCGACGCCCTCAATCTCGATGAGGGGGCAGTCATGATAGAGACGGTCGAGGCCGTAGAACTCGCGCTGATCCCTGCGCTGTACGTGGACCACAATGTTTCCATAGTCCAACAAGACCCAGCGATTTTCGCGGTTGCCCTCGCGGCGCTTGGGCTCGAAGCCAGCTGAAGTTAGCTCGCCCTCGACCTCTTCGACGATTGAGGAAACCTGGCGCTCGTTATCGGCCGAGGCCACAACAAAGACCTCGGTGATGGCCAAAACGTCAGAGACATCGATGACCGCGATATTGGTGGCCAGTTTCTCGTTGGCGGCCAGCGCTGCAATCTCCGCCATCCGGCGGGCAACGTCAGAAATAGACAATGAACAATCCTTTTTAAAGACACTAGGAGACACAAGTACTTTTAAGCTTCTAGTGTTGCACGTTCTATGCTCATTTGCCTATTTCTCACAGCGGTTTATCCGGGTTGGGCCCATAGAGATTGTTCTTGGCAATGTACTGCACCACCCCATCTGGGACGAGGTACCACACTGGCTTTTTCGCGGCTGCGCGCCGCCGGCAGTCGGTGGAAGAAATCGCCATGGCCGGAATCTCAATGAGCTCAATGGCATCGCGCGAGCCAGGCGGCAACATATCAGTGCTCAACTCGTAGCCCGGTCGTGTCACTCCCACAAAGTGCGCCATATCCAGCATTTCTTCCCAATCCCGCCAACTGAGAATAGAGGCTGTCGAGTCCGCCCCGGTGATGAAGTACAGCTCCGCATCAGGAAAAAGCTTCCGCATATCACGCAGCGTATCGATGGTATAGGTGGGCCCTTCACGGTCAATATCGACGCGCGAGACCGTAAAGCGCGGATTCGAGGCCGTGGCCACCATGGTCATTAGGTAACGGTGCTCGGCCGCTGAGACGACTTTTCCCTCCTTTTGCCAAGGCTGGCCGGTGGGAACAAAGACTACCGTTTCCAAATTGAAGCGATAAGCCACCTCACTGGCGGCGACAAGGTGTCCGTGGTGGATGGGATCAAAGGTGCCACCCATGATTCCGATGCGCTGAGGGCTGGTCATGGGTGGCAAGTATAACTAGTAGGCCTTTGCTTCCTTTATCCAACCCGCCAATTCATCCGCCACCCGTGCATCATCTGCGGAAGCCTCGCCTTGGAAGTAGGAGCCATGAACTTTCATGCGAGTATTAATCGCATCTACGGTTGAAGCGACCGTAAGATCGCACACGAAATCTCCCCGTAGGCAATAATCGAGGTGCTTTGCACTCGATGCTCCACTAGGCAAGTAGTTGGTGGGAACTGCTTCCAATAACCCGCCACCCCGAGCAGGGGTGCCCACAGTATCTTTAACATTCGGGCGCGCAAGAGGATTGCCCATATATACCCCACCAACTAGGCGGCCTTTAGCTGCTAGGTGGTCTTCGAGGCCCGTTCCGATTATCGCCCCCTGCGAATATCCCGCAGTAATGTACCGCGGCGCACAGCCGGTGCTGGCTTCAAAATTGTCGACAACCTGTGGAGCCATCCTCTGCCCAGTCTCTAGGCTATCTTGAAACTTGAGAGCTGCTGATTGTATTAGATCCCCTAAGGGAGCTTGATGCAATATGACGCCCACGCGCTTGAAGAGCTCGAGAGTGGAAATCTCCTCCCCCGTTTCAGCTACCGTTGGCACGCCCATGGTTGCCGGATACTGTTCTTCGTCGAGAGATAGGACATAAACGTCTTCCATCGTTGTGGGATTCCGGCTCTCTGCGAGCCGGAATAGCCCAGTAAGATTTGGCCCCTCGTAACCATTTGAGACTGCTCCGTCCGGCACATACTGCTGCGGGCCGAAGTACTGGTCCGTGTCTTTATTCTGATCTGTGCCGCGCGCGGCAACGATAACGACAGCCGGACAGGATCCTATGCCGCTGGCATGCGCTGGGCTCAGAGTAAGGCCCGCGGCTAAAGCCGCGAGGACAGCTACAGCACTTCGCCGCAACCACACGCGGAACTTCCAAGAATCAGAAAAAGGGCGGGTAGAGGGTTGAGGAAAGGGATAGGGGGAATGAGAGAGGTAGGGAACTTTCACCCCAAAAATATAACACTCACGGACGGGTCTGTCCGGTGCCTTCCAGAATCCACTTCGTGGAGGTCAGCTCGGGCAAAGCCATCGGTCCGCGCGCGTGCAACTTCTGCGTGGAGATTCCAATCTCAGCACCCATTCCATAGACCTCGCCATCCGTGAAAGCGGTGGAGGCATTGAGCATCACCGCTGCGGCATCTACCTCGTTGGCAAACTTCAGGAGGACGCCGGCGTCTTGCGCGGCGATGCCCTCGGTATGCCCCGTGGTGTACTTAGCTATGTGCGCGATGGCACCATCGACTCCTTCAACGACCTTGGCGCAGATGTCCATGGAGAGAAACTCTTCGCTCCAATCCTCCTCGGTGGCCTCGACTGCGCCTTTAACACCGAAGGCCTCCAGCTCGGAGACGATTCCGTGGATGGTGACGCCCCTATCCTGCAGGGCCTCGATAATCCGCAGCTTGTCATCATCGCTTAAAGCAGCATCAAGCAAAACGCACTCGGTGGAATTGCATACCGACACGCGCCGCGTTTTACCGTTGATTACCATAGCGATGGCCTTGTCCACATCCGCAGAGGCATCGATATAGAAGTGGCAGTTGCCGGTGCCGGTCTCAATGGCGGGAACGGTGGCGCCTTTAACAACGGCGTCGATAAGCCGGGCGGAGCCGCGCGGAATGACCACGTCTACGAGGCCACGGGCGGTGATGAGATCCTGCACGGACTCATGGGTCTGGCAGGGCAAAAGCTGCACGCCCTCGCGCGGCAAACCAAACTCCTCGAGCGTGTCCTGCAGGATTTCCACCAGCTTGGCATTGGAGGAGCGAGCGGACTTCGAGCCGCGCAGAAGAGCCACGTTGCCGGACTTTAGAGCGAGGCCAAAAGCATCCACCGTGACATTGGGGCGAGCCTCATAAACCATGCCCATCACCCCCAGCGGGACGCGGACCTGCTTCATCTGGATGCCGTTATCCATGGTGTGTCCTTGCAGGATCTCCCCCACCGGATCTTTCAGCCCCGCCACCTGGCGCAAGCCTCCGGCGATGCCTTCGATGCGATCGCTATCGAGAGCCAGGCGGTCAACCAAAGCCTCCGTCATTCCGGCCGCGCGACCGGCTTCGATATCCTGCTGGTTCGCCGCCAAAATATCGGCGCTGTGTGCCACGAGGTTTTCCGCGGCGCGCCTTAAAATCTCGTTTTTCTTCGGCGTAGCCAACTGGGCAAAAACCGGCGCGACCGCCTTAGCGGCCTGGGCCTGGGAAAGGACTTCTTCGCGTTCAGAATTTGTGCTCATGGGTTTCTAGCATACGCAAACCCAGCCTGAGTCTCAGGTGCTTCACGCGTACCGAGCTAAGCACACGGGGTGCTCCACGTGTGGGGAGTGCTCCCCGATAGGTGAGCACATGTCCGGTACGGGGGATAGATTGAAACGCGACAATTCACGAGAAGAAAGGCCCATTGGGATGCACATAGACTTCGGCTGGGAGTTTGATCATCGCGCCGACACCACTTCTACTACCGTGGGCACCGTGCGTTGCGGCCCGCAGGGCCTCGCCACCACACTTGCCACACGGCTGGGTCTGCAGGCTCCGCAGCTCACAGCGCCAGAGCGCATCGTGGCCTACCGCAGCGCACTGCACAACGCTGTCGCGGCCGGCCGCGCGGATTGGTGCGCCGAATCCTGCGCAAAGAACCCCTGGGCCATGGCCCAGGCCCTGCTGCGCTGGCGGGATGAACTGGTTGCCAATGGCTGGCGTCCAGAAGGAGACGTCCCCACAGACTCAGCATCGCGCCTCGCCGTCATCGATCTCATCGAACGTATGAACACAGTCCCCGCCGGTGCCGCCGATAGCATTCGCGCTGTAGCGCAAGCGCTGTGGGAGATGTCATCTAAGGGGCAGAGCTGGCCTGTGGGAATCTCCACCATTAGCCTGCACTTTTGCCGGATAGATGAGCTCCCGCGTATCTGGCAGGAAATCTTCTCCGGCCTGCAGGCGCAGGGCGTCCAGGTGGATGAGGTGGCACAGGTTTCTCGCCTCGAATCTCTTGACATCATCACGGCAGACACCATCTACGAATGCGCTACATCTGCCGCGCGCATTCTCGCCCAAAGTGAGCACCAGACCATTCTCACCGGCGCCGCTACCACCGCGCTGGACCACGAACTCGCACTGCGCAATCAGGCTGCCATAGGCTACGGCGAAAGCGCGCCCACTCCTACCCTTCCCGTATTCCTCGCCGCTTGTACGCGTCCCCATGACATTCGGGCCCTGTCCACGCTGACCATGTTGCGCTACTCCACGGGTAGCCTCATCCCGAACTTCGTGGGTAACCGCATTCGTTCGCTGCTCAACCGCGCAGCAGGAGTGGGCTCTGCGGAGTGGGCGGAAGAGTTTGAGACCGGCGCCCTTGCCCAAGACGAGCTCGCCCGCGATATCGACCAATTGGTCCGTCTGCAGCCCTTGGAAGACACTGATGTGCTCTCCGCTGAGGACCTTCTACCCCACCTTGAGTGGCTACGCGCTCGGCTTCTCAAACTAGGCCAATCTTTCGAAGCAGAAGTAGTAGCTCAAGCCCGCAACGTCCTCTCCACAGCTGGGACCTTAAGCCGCCGCGAACTAGATTCCATACTCGAAGCTCTTTCGGCGCACTGCCCTGCCTTGCCCCAAGCCCAGCCTGGCCGCAGCGTAGCGCAACACCCCGTCGCGCTGCCTCTGGGATGCCAGGAGGTTTTGTGGTGGGCACCAATCGATAACACGGTGTCGGTTGCGCAGGATTTCACCCAGGTCGAAGTGGCGCAGCTGGCTCAGGCAGGAGTACACCTACCCATCCCTTCCTCGCTCGCTCCGTTGGTCATCTCCGGACAGCTGGGTATCCTCACCACCGCTCGAAGCATCACCGCAGTCATTCCTTCCTACTGCTCGGGGGAGGAGACTTCGCGCCATCCGCTTCTTAATCTCCTGCTCTCCAAAGTAAGGGACGCTTTGCCCTCCACGGAATCCGGGAAAGCAAGCGTCACGGAGATAGCAAAGAAGGTCACTTCCCGGGCGGGTGCTTTGGTGCAGGGAGACACGTGGAGCTTCCGCGGTCTGCGCCTGCCGGTGACGCTTCCTGCCATCGCCGCGCTTCCAGCCGGCAATCCCTTCTACCGCGAGTTCACCCCCGCCGAGCACCTGCTGCCGGAGCGCCTGTCCTATTCTCAGATGGTCGATATTATTCAGCACCCCTTGGAGTGGCTCCTGCGCCGCCGGTTGGGCATCGACCCGGGTGTGGCCATGAACCTCCCCGGTGGAAACCAGCTCTATGGCACGGTAGTCCACAAGGTATTCGAGGACTTGCATGCCAAGAACGCCACTGCGGCGGAAGTTGAGAAAGCCTTTAACTCCGCGCTGGAGGGATACGGCGCGGAGCTAACCCTCAAGGGACAGGAATCCGCACGGAAGCGCCTTCTGGGAGACACCACGCGTGCGGTCGCGGATATCAATGCAGCCGTGCGCGCCATGGGCGCCACCATCTCCGGAAATGAAACTCCGATCACCGGCGTCACATTGCCTGAACTCCCTGGCCGAGAAGGCGCCCCGGTGGAGCTGCGCGGACAAAGGGACGTCGACCTCGATTTCGGCGGAGGGCGCATCGGCCTCTTCGACCTCAAGTACACCACGAGCAAGAATAAGTTCAGTGATGAGATCTCCAAGAACCAAGAGATGCAGCTTGCTGTCTATGCTCGCTCCCTAGCAGGCACGGCCAAGGGCCTGGGTTCCTATCCCGTGGCCTATTACTCGATACTCCAGACGCGCTTCTTCTCCCCCTTCCCCATCTTCTCCCCGCCCTATACGGGACCCGCCTCCTTGCCGGAGGACTCACTCACGCCCCTGTGGGATCGCATGGTTTATCACGTCAACTACGTCCTCGATGGGCTTAGGCAGGGCTGGGTCTTCGACCTGGATAACTTCCGGAGCTTGGATAAGAAAGATCAAGCAGCTTTCCCCGAGTTCAGCACTCGGGTCACCGAACTTGAAGCACGGGGCATGGCCACACGCGCGGCTAGCCCTTATACCGCATTCGACTTCCTCACTGGGAACAAAGGAGACCAAGCATGAGCAAGGCTCATTTCACCATCATCAGCGCCTCCGCTGGCGCCGGCAAAACCTACACTCTCACCCAATTGCTCACGAAGCGCCTGGCGGATACCACAAATCCCTTAGAGCCGAGCCAGATCATCGCCACGACCTTTACCCGCAAGGCAGCCGGTGAGCTCTCCGAGCGCATCCAGCAGGGCTTGGTCGATGCTGCGGAAGACCCGTTACTGAAACCTGCAGAATCAGCGCGCCTCAACGAGCAGATTCTCAAGTTGCCCGGCGCGCTGATCGGCACCGTCAACTCGGTAACGGATCAGATCCTGCGCATGTTTGCCGTGGACGCGGGGCTCTCACCGGAACTGACCGTGCTCTCCGAAGATAGTGAGAAGGCCGCTTTCTCCCTAGCTACCTCGCGCATCATCGCAGACTATGAAGAAGAAAACTCCGCCCTCCTTGCTCGCATGAGTTATAGCAAGCGCAGCAATTCCCGGAGCAAGTCCGGTTTTGGAAACTCAACCGAAGTCGAGTGGGGCGAAACTCTGCGAGAGTTCATCGCAGCGATCCGCCGAGAGAACATCGACCTTGCCGATTTGCCTGGCTTAGCGGAGGATTCCATCAGCGAGCTCACCACCACTCTTGGTCAGGCACGCGTCACCGAGGAGGACAAGCTTCGCTCGCTTTACGCGGAGGATCCCAGCTGTGCGCTTTTGAACTACTCTGCCGCGGATGCGCGGGAAGAGATCCTCGAACAATATCCTGCCCTAGCAGCAAACCTCAGGGATGCTTTAGAGGCCGGCGACATCAAAGGCACATCCGTCAAGCCGCTGAAAAACTTCCTGGAGAAGCTTCCGCAGGAATTGCACCGCATGAAACTCAACCTGGATATTGCGGCTGATCGCACCCCCTGGAAGCAGTGGCACAAGGCCACAGAGGGCGAAGTAGGAAAAGCAAAGGGAGGAAAGCCGGTTAAGGATGCGGTACAAGAAACCTTCCCCCCACATTACATTCTCTTTTCGCAGTCCTTCCAGGATGATGTCGCGGCACTTATCCGCCTGACCTATACCGCAGCGGCGGATTGCTTGGAGAGCTACCAGGCATACAAGGACGCCACCGCACAGATTGACTTCAGCGATCAGGAGCAAAAGGCGCTGCGGCTTCTACGGGAGAATCAACAGGTAAGGGAGGAGATTTCCGCCCGTTTCGAGCTTCTAATCGTGGACGAGTTCCAGGACACAAATCCCATTCAGCTGGCGGTATTCATGGAGCTTGCCCAGTTGGTCTCCGAGGTTATCTGGGTGGGTGATCCCAAGCAGTCCATCTATGGTTTCCGCGGTTCCGATCCCGCGCTCATGGACGCTGCACTGGCTGCCATCACCGATCCGGCAGGTCCCTTCCAAGGCGATACCTCCAACCTCGCGCGCAGCTGGCGCTCATGGAGCAAACCCATCAGCCTCTCCAACGAACTCTTCGCCCCGTTGTTCCCCGAGGGAGATAACGCGCGACTCTTCCTCCCCGAACCATTCGCCGCGCCTGAATCACCGCGCTCTCGTATCGGAGGCAGTGTTGAAATCTGGGAGCCAGAACGCGGCAAGTTCAATAACGGCAAGATCAAACCGCCTACGATACCTGCATTCTTTGATGCCCTCGCCGAAGATCTGGCCCGCACCTTCCGAGAGGAAGGCTTCCCCTCAGGTGGCTGCGCCATCCTCTTGTCCACCAACTCCCATATCCATGAAATGGTCTCGGCACTGTCGGGACACGGCATTCCGGCCACTGCTGATGCGCGTACTCTCCTCGAGACCCGAGAGGGCACGGTGCTGCGTGCAGCGCTGCTGTGGCTAGTGGATAAGACCTCCACCCAGTCCTTGCTCGAGCTTATCCATGTCTTTGAAGATCACCCGGCGCATCTGACCTGGTTCGACGAGCTATGTGCCGCCGCTGACCCCACCCAGCGGCGTGAGCTGCTGGCCCAGTGGGCACAGCACCCCAGCATTGCGGTCGTAGACGAGCTCGCCCCCTTGGTGGGCGGCGCTGCACTACCGCAGCTGGTCGAAGCCGCCATTGCGGCACTGCGCCTGCCGGAGCGCATCGCCAGCTGGTCGCAGCCTCAGCAAAGGCTTGCCACCCTCGATGCCTTCGTGGGCAATGCCTCCGCCTTTAGCCAGCAGTCCTTGGCCGGAGCGGGCCAGCATTCACTTCTGCGTTTCCTGGAATCTCTGGAGCAGGACTCCCCGGCCACTAGGGCCGCGGAGAACCCCACCGCAGTCCACGTGGGCACCATCCATTCCGCGAAAGGACTGGAATGGGGAACTGTTATTCTCCCCGGCCTGCAGCACAACGACCGTTTTAAGCCGGCCGGCGTGTGGGTGGACCCGGCTCCTCGCTTCGATGTCACCGCTCCTCTGGAGGGCCGCCGCCTGCTCTTTTGGCCGCTCAGCCTACTCCTGGACACAAAGGGCTGCCGCGAAGTTCTTTTGGGCTCTCCGCTGCACCAGACTCGCGCGCAGGCTGAACACCAGGAGGATCTGCGCAGGCTCTACGTGGCATTTACCCGCAGCCGGGAGCACACCGTCATCGTGCCCTTGATGAGCATCGGCGATTCTTTCCCTGCTTTGCTGGCCCACGATTCCCGCCCGGTGGAATTGCTCACGGGAGCGGAAGGAAACGTGCTGCGCTTCGATAATTCTCAGGTCATAGATTCGGTGCGCCCCCGCGACGTCCGGCTCGATAAAGATGTGCTAGTCGATGTCCCCGGTATGGCGCAAGAGACCTCCGCGCACACGGAGATCGACGTCATTCACCGCGTCTTCCCCACCGCCATCGATGAGCCAACGGTGTGGGATGCCGACCCGGCGCGCGAGTTTATGTCCCGGGATGCCCATTATCCGACTCCGAGCGAGCAGGTATTCTCCCCTGCCCGCTTCGTTGCCTCCTCCGCGCAGGCCACCGAAGTTGAGTCGCAGGCTCAGGTTCTGCGTGTAGAGGACACCGGCCCAGCCCTACACTCTGGTGGCGGCCAAAATTGGGACAAGGTGGGCGATGCCGTGCACGCCTACCTTGGTGTCGACCTGGCTCACCTTCAGCCCCTGCAGCGCAGTGAACTGGCGGAAGGGATCATCGAACGCTGGGGCATCGGACGATATATCGATACGGCTGATTTGGAGGCCATGGGCACTAACTGGCAGGCGTGGGTGAATAAGCACTTCGGGGATTCGGCCCGCATTGAGACCGAAGTACCTTTTGATTATTGCGCTCAGGACGGTAGCCGCGCACAAGGCTGGATGGACGCCCTTATTGTCGGCGAGGATGGCGTGCGCTACCTCGTGGATCACAAGACCTACCCGGGCAAGGACCCGGAAGCCCACATCCGGGCCAACTACCTCGGGCAGATGGCTACCTACTCGCGCGTGCTTGAGGGCGCAGGAATAAAAGTGGGTGGCATCTTTATGCACTTGCCGCTACTCGGCCAGGTCTGGGAGGTGCGCTTCTAGGCTCGTAGCTATCCGCCGCTGAAGAGCTGTGAAGATTACTTGCCTAGCTCCCTGCGGCGTTCAGCCGCGCGTCGCAAGCGCTCTGCCCGCTCTTTTTCCTCAGATTCATTGAGCTCGTCAAAGATCTCTTCGTCTTCATCACTGAAGTTAGCCACGCTGCGTACTCCCCAGGCTGCCACGCCGGCCAGGGGGAACACGATCCAAAAGTAGTCCCAGTCGAAGACGAACAGGCCGAGGAAGAAAAGAATCATCGCGACGGCAAAGATTAAGCCATCAAATCTTTGCACCTTCTTACCGCGGGTGAGAACCTCATCGAGCTCCTCCTGCGCACGTGTTTCCGCCCGGATTGGCGCGGGGGCATTGGGGTGGGGTTCCCCTGCCACGGGGTCAGTGCCATCGAGGCGGGGTAGGTCGAGGAAAAGCTTCCGAATATCACCCCGGGTCTTGGCAATAGCTGCCTTGCCCGTGCGTTCCTCGAACTCGTTGATGTCGATGAGCCCGTTGGCAAAGTGTGTGCTCAGCTCGTCGAGCGCGCGGCTGCGCTCGCTGTCTCCAACGCGAATATTCTCAGAATCATCGTTCATGGAATTGACACTCATGGCCTAGTACCCCGCTTCCGCATTTACCTCGGTGGGAAGCGGCTTGCCTGCAGCGAAGGCCTCAGCCGCTTTGAGCGTATGTTCGCCGATGCGCTTGCGCACGGAATAAGGCGGGTTCGCTACGTGCGGGGTGATGATGCAATTGGGCATCTCCCACAGCGGGTGCCCGTCTGGGAGTGGCTCGGGGTCGGTGACATCGAGGCCCGCCCCGGCAATCTCACCGTTGCTCAGGGCCTCCACGAGCGCCGCGGTATCGATAAGCGGGCCGCGCCCTACATTGATGACCACGGCGTGGGAGGGCATCGCGGCGAATACCTCGGCGTTGCCCAAGTGATAGGTCTCGTCCGTGAGCGGGGTAAGGAATACAAAATAGTCGGCCTTGGGCCAGACCTTCTCCACCTCGGAGACGGGGTGCGTCTCATCGGCTCCTGCCACTGGGCGCCCCGAGCGGGTGACCGCAATGATGCGCGGTCCAAAACCGGAGAGCATCTCAATGAGCTTGGTTCCTATACCGCCCGCGCCAATGATGGCGACGGTCCTATCCTCAAAGAGGAAACTCGTATGAGCCTCAACCTCGTCGCGGTTGTCCCAGCTCGTGCCGACGCGCTTATGGGCATGCAGCTGAGCAAGCAGGAGCGCGATGGTTGATTCCGCCACCGTGGAATCATAAAGGCCGGCGGCATTGGACCAGCGCACGCCGGTTTCCGCGTGGGTCTTGCGGATGAGGTCGAGGACGTGGTCAACTCCGGCAAAGGGAACCTGCACGAAGCCAATGGACTCGGGCAAAGGATCGGGGAACTCCCCGGGAGCGCCGTTGAACACCAAAAACTCGGCCTCATCCAGAGGAACTTGGGTGTGACCTGCGGCATCGAGCACTGAGGTGGTCTCGGTCCACGGGTGAGGGAGGATGGCGTAGCGCATAGTTAATAACCTTTCGACGGATCCACACGGGTGGGCATAGGTTCATTGTGCAGGTATGCGGCCGCATTCGCATTAAAAATCTTGCCAATGTAGGCCATAGCCACGTGCGCGGAGGCCGCCATGTGCGGGGTCATCGTGCAATTTGGCGCAGAAAAGAGCGGGTGCCCATCGGGCAAAGGCTCCGGATCCACCACTTCCAGGCCCGCGCCAGCAATCTCTCCCGTAGATAGCGCGGTCACCAGATCATCGGTCACCACGGTCGCGCCCCGTCCCACGTTGATGAAGATAGCCGTGGACTTCATAGCCTTGAAACGGTCGGCGCCGATAATCCCCCGGGTTTCCGTGGTCAGCGGCAGAATAGAAACGAGAAAGTCTGCTCGCTCCCACACCGACTCCGCATCACTCATTCTCAGCGTCTCCGCGGCCCCCTCCACGGGCCTGCCCGAGCGATTTACCGCGGTGACGCGGACCCCGAAAGGCTCCAGCAGGCGAATGAGTTCCGCGGCAATTCCGCCCGCGCCGAGAATGACTACCTCGGTAGGGGTGCGAGGAGAGCTCAGCCAGGCCTGCGTGCGATCAAGTTCTTCGGCCACGCGCCACGTCCCAGCCAAGGCGAAGGCCTTGTGGTGGTGGGCTGCCGAAAGCATCAGGCCCAGCGCCGATTCCGCCACCGGCTTGGCAAAAGCCCCGGCGGCGTTGCACCACGGGATTCCGACTTCCCGAATCAGTCCGGCACGCACCAGCTTTTCGACGCCGGTAAAGCAGTGCTGCACCCACTCAATGCTCTCCGGTAGTTCGGGTACATCGGCCGGATCAGGCGCGGTGTTGACGTAGCACTGCGCTTCCTCCAGGTTGGGCACGAGGCTGTGGCCCTGTGCTTCGATATCTGCGATGGTCTCAGGCCACTGCTCCGGGCCCATGTGGAACTTCATAGGCGAGAAGCATAGTTGGAAAGATAATCAGCGTGAACGACCGACCTACGTTGAATCTCGGGCAGATCCTCGGTGTGCTTGCCTATGATCTGTGACAGCTCCTGCGAGTCGAAGCGGACTTCGCCGCGCCCAATGACCTCGCCTTCTGGCCCGATAATATCGATGATTTCTCCCTTGGAAAACTCTCCGATGACCTCGGTGATACCCACTGCCAGCAGGGAGGTTCCGCCCTTGGTCACGGCGTCCACGGCCCCTTGGTCAAGGCGCACTGCCCCACCCACATCTGCGCAGTAGAGGGCCCAGAACTTCCAGGCCGAAAGCTTGCGCTCCATGCGGGTGTGGAAGACGGTGCCCACGGAGGCGTCGGCAAGCGCGGGGCCAATGTTATCGGTGGAGGTGAGCAGGACCGGGATGCCACCACGGGCGGCCAGGCGCGCGGCCGAGACTTTAGTGGCCATGCCACCAGTGCCCACATTGCCGCCTTCACCAGCGTCAACGCCCTTGAGATCCTTGCCTGTGCGCACTTCATCGATGAAGTGCGCGCCCGGCTCGGCTGGGTTCTTGTCATAAAGCCCATCAACATCAGAGAAGAGGAAAAGCGCATCCGCACCGATGAGGTTGGCCACCAGCGCCGAGAGACGGTCATTGTCTCCGAAGTGCATCTCGGAGGTGGCGACGGTGTCGTTCTCATTGACGATGGGGATCGTGCGCAACTGGCGCAGGCGATCGATGGTGCGCTGCGCGTTGCGGGCCCGGTCGCGGTGACCGATGTCCGAGGCCGTCAGCAGAACCTGACCAATGGTGCGCTCATAGCGCGCGAAGGAACGCCCCCATTCATAGGCCAGGTGGACTTGTCCCACGGAGGCTGCAGCCTGCTTCGTAGCCAGGTCCGTAGGGCGACGGTTGAGCCCCAGCGGGCCCATACCAGCGGCAACGGCGCCGGAGGAGACGATGATGACGTCTGAGACGCCCATCCGCGCATGCACCGCATCGACGATATGATCGATCCTCTCCTGCGATACCAGGAAGTCCTGGTCCGTCAGCGAGGAGGAACCAATCTTGACCACGACACGCTTGGCGTTGGTGATCTGGTCGCGCAACTGCGAGGAATAACCTGCGGCCGTGGGGTTGTCTGCGAGTGGATCAGGAAACGGTGTATCCAGCGTGGGTCCCTCAAAGGGTTCCACGGGCAACGGACTGATGGACTCATTCTGTAATTCAGAAGACATGTCACTCAATAATACAAACCCGCGCCATGCTCGTCCCCACTATGCGGGGGGCAGGATCCTAACCCGCAGCTCAGGAGCCCTAAAAAGGCAGGCGCACCTAGCCCTGCCAGCGGTCACGGTTGGCGGACGCGCGCGTAACCTCTTCCTCTTCACCGAAGTCGAATTCGTCGACGATGCCACGCCGTGCTTGCGAAGCGCGTTTGCGCTCGGCCGCCGAAACGCGGTCGGTGCCCAGAAGGCGTGCGTCTTGGCCACGGCCTGCCATGGTGGGATCGCCCGCGGTCATGGGCTCCCATTCGAAGGTGATATCCCCGATGCTCACGGGGCAACCTTCCTCGGCACCCTGGCGGCGCAGCTCGTCTTCCACACCGGCCTTTGCCAGGCGGTCCGCCAGGTAGCCCACAGCCTCGTCGTTCTCAAAGTCAGTCTGGATAAGCCACCTTTCGATCTTCTCCCCCTCAACGATGAAGCCACCCGGAACCTGCGGATCCGGCATGACAGTAAAGTCCGCGTGGGACCCGGTATGCTTGCGTTTGCCGACGGCCCGGGGCCGGATAACGGTATGCTGCGCATCTGCCTTCGCCTTGGGCTGGGTCTTGCGGTGCTGCGTCACCATTTCCAGCAGCTTGTACTTGAGCGGCTCGAGGCCCTTGCGCGCCACGGCGGAAATAATAAAGACCGGCCACCCAAACTGGTCCTCCAAGTCTTGCTTGACAAACTCCGCCAGCTCCTCGGCCTCAGGCACATCCGCCTTGTTGAGGATGATGATGCGGGGACGCTCGCGGAGATCACCTAGGCCGGTATCCTCTTTGAGGGCTGCTTGGTAGTTCGACAGCTCCTGCTCCAAGGCCTCGACGTCAGAGACGGGATCACGCCCGGGCTCAATGGTGGCGGCATCGACCACATGCGCGAGCACGGCCGTGCGCTCGATGTGACGCAGGAAGTCTAGGCCCAGGCCCTTGCCCTCGGCCGCGCCCGGGATAAGCCCCGGGACGTCTGCGATGGTGAAGGATTCGTGGCCCATGTCCACCACACCCAAGTTGGGCTGCAGAGTGGTGAAAGGATAGTCCCCGATCTTGGGCTTGGCGGCGGAGAGTACAGAGATCAGCGAGGACTTGCCCGCAGAGGGAAAACCCACCAGTCCAACATCAGCCATGGATTTCAGCTCCAAGACCAGCTCGCGGGCCTGGCCGGGCTCGCCCTGCAGAGCAAACCCGGGTGCCTTGCGCTGGGAGGAAGCCAAAGCCGCGTTACCCAAGCCGCCGAAGCCGCCCTCAGCAGCGATGAAGCGGGTGCCAGGTACGGTTAGGTCCGCCAGGGTCTCGCCCTTCTGCGTGCGCACCACGGTGCCTGCCGGTACCTCGAGAATGAGGTCCTCCCCGCGCGCACCGTTGCGCCAGTCTCCAGCACCGTTGCCACCACGGCCAGCCTTGATGTGCGGACGGTAGTGGAAATCCATCAGGGTATGAATCTGGCTGGAGACCTCAAGCACGATGTCTCCCCCGTGCCCGCCGTTGCCGCCATCCGGCCCTCCCAGCGGCTTGAACTTCTCGCGGTGCACGGAGGTACAGCCGTGTCCACCATCGCCAGCCTGCAGGTGCAGGACAACGCGGTCAATGAATCGTGCCATGATGAATTTCCTCCCAAAAATGGTATCTCCCCAGCAGTCTAATGAACCAGGCAGGCAAGATGACAAACACGAGCGCCGAACCCGAGTCATGAAGCTCGATTGCGGCGCGTGCCGTGTGAAAAAAATAAGGCTCGAAACTCCCACCCGGGGAAGTTTCGAGCCTTAAGAACTAGAGACTTGACTTAAGCAGAAGCCTCAACTGCAGCCTGCTCGGCCGGAACGATGTTCACGATACGGCGGTTGCGCTTGATGCCGAACTCCACGGAGCCAGCCTCGAGTGCGAACAAGGTATCGTCCCCACCGCGTCCGACGTTCTCGCCGGGGTGGAACTTGGTGCCGCGCTGACGAACGATGATCTCGCCGGCCTTAACCTGCTGACCACCGAAGCGCTTAACGCCGAGGAACTTCGGGTTAGAATCGCGACCGTTGCTAGAGCTGGAAGCACCCTTCTTGTGTGCCATGTGGTTTCCCTCCTTTAAGGGGATTAAAGCCTAATCGGGCTTACTTGATGTCGGTGATCTTCAGAACGCTCAGCGGCTGACGGTGGCCCTGACGCTTGCGATAACCAGTCTTGTTCTTGTACTTGAGGATATCAATCTTCGGGCCCTTGGCGTGCTCGACGATTTCTGCGGAGACCGAAACCTTCTCCAGGTCGGAGGCCTTAGCCTTGACGGTTGCGCCATCGACGAGCAGAACCGGGGTGAGAGCCACGGCAGAGCCTGGCTCACCCTCGATCTTCTCGACCTTGACGAGGTCACCTTCAGCAACCTTGTACTGCTTGCCGCCGGTCTTGACGATCGCGTACATAGAGGGTTACCCCTTATCTAAACTCGACCGAGAGCGGCGGTGGTGCCACCCTCGAAATGGACATTAACGTTTGGCGTTTAGTTTCAGCGCGGACGCATACCATCCTCCATAGAGGGCTCGGTCCTGCGCTTTAAGACACTAAACAGCGACTGTCAAAGACTACCCCGTGGCGAATGAAAAGTACAAACCGCGTATTTTCCATTCGCGTGGCGCTGCCCTACTTGCTCAGTCGCCGTGCTAGGCGGCGCCGTCCCCGGCCATTGCCGCGGTTTGGCGCAGCGGATTCCTCCCAGGACTCAGCTGCAGACTCCTTTACGGTCGCCTGCTCCTTCTTCTCAGCTCTCCGTGGCGCTTGCCGCACCGCAGTCACCTTGCGCACAGCGCGCTTGCGACCGCGCCGAATCACCTTGGTCTCGGCACTAGGCTCTGCGGAAGGAGCCTGCTCCGGAGAAGTTTCCACAGGAGACGCGTGCTTCTTCTTCGGCTGCGCCTTCACTGTTGCCGCAGCGGCCTGCTTATGGCTCGCGCGCTTTGACGTATTGCGCACCGCCCTACGATGCCCCCGTGTCCGCGCTGGTTGCGCGGCGGCAGGTTCTGCTTGTGCGGGCTGCGCAGCTTGAGCAGCTTGAGCCGAAACAGCGGGATCTTCCGAAGCTGTCTCTGCGGAGACAGCGGACGTGCTGCCAACTGCGGAATCTACGTAATCTTCCGGACGCGGAGCATGATCAGAACGCGAGTTTCCACGCGTTGCGCGCTTGCGCCGCGGCGAGGCCTCAAACTCTGCCTGCGCCTGAGCAAAGGTCATACGGGAGGTACCCTGTGCCTCTGCCCGTGTCTCTACCTCTAGCTCCGTCGCCTTTGCAGGCTCCTGAGTAGATGCAGCGCGCTGTGCCGATCGCACCCCACGCCGCGACGTGCGACGTGATCGGCGTGCTGAATTGAGTTCTTTCGAGTCCTCCTTAGACTCACCTGAATGTTCAACAGTCCGCTCGACAACAGGCTCTACAGGGGGCTCATCTGCCACATAAGAGTTAAACTCCGCCACCTCATCTTGGGCCGCAGCGCTTTCCGCCGCCGCATAGCCAATGGAGGCTATGTCCTCCGCTGCCGAGGTGTGTTCAGAGCCTTCATGTCGGGACTCATGATGGCGAGGCTCATCGTGGTGGAGCTCGTCATGTCCACGACGACCGCGGCGTGAACGCTGCGCGCGACGCTTGCTTCGCTGGCCGTCTCCGGCATTCTTGTCGCCTTCTGCGTGCGACGCGTCCGAGTCTTCCTCATCATCAACGATGACATTGGCTACGAGATCCTCGATGGAATGGCGCTGGCGAGAATTGCGCTGCTGAGTGTCTTCTCCTTCCAGCTTCTTCTCCGACTTGTGTTGGTGAGCCTTCTTGGGATGACGCGACGCGTGATCATTGTGCTCTTCCTCAGCGATCTCATCCACGGGATACTCGTGGATGATGAGCCCGCGCCCATGACAGTGCTCACACTCGGTGGCGAAGGTTTCGATCAGGCCAGTGCCCAGACGCTTACGAGTCATCTGCACCAGGCCCAGTGACGTGACCTCCGAAACCTGGTGACGGGTGCGATCACGTTCGAGGGTCTCTTTGAGACGGCGTAAGACCAGATCCTGGTTTTCGGGCAGAACCATATCGATGAAGTCCACCACGATCATTCCGCCGATATCGCGCAGCCGCATCTGGCGCACGATCTCCTCGGCGGCCTCAAGGTTGTTACGGGTTACTGTCTCCTCCAGGTTTCCACCGGAGCCCGTAAACTTACCTGTGTTGACGTCGATGACCGTCATAGCCTCGGTGCGGTCAATGATGAGCGTGCCGCCCGAAGGCAGCCACACCTTACGGCTGAGTGCCTTGTGAAGCTGCTCATCGATGCGATAAGTCTCAAATGCATCCATGCCACCATGCTCTGCTGCCCGGTATTGCACGACGCGGTCCGCGAGATCGGGCGCCATTGAATCCACATAAGCTCGCACGACGTTATAGGAACGAGTGCCATCAACAACGAGCTGGTGGAAGTCCTCATTGAAAAGATCACGAACGACCTTAACCAGCACATCCGGCTCCTCGTAGAGGGTGACCGGCTTGGCTCCCTTGGAGGACTTTTCCTCGTTGGCACGCTCAGTGATGTCTTGCCAGGTGTTGTTGAGGCGGCGTACATCAGCGGCAATGGCGTCTTCCGGCACGTTCTCCGCCGCGGTGCGGATGATGGCACCCCCGCGACCCGGGATCACGTTTTCCAGGATGCCCTTCAAACGCTTCCGCTCCGGCGCGGGCAGCTTGCGCGAGATTCCAGCACTTCGACCACCTGGCACGTAGACCAAGTAGCGTCCGGCAAGGGAGATCTGCGTGGTCAACCGCGCACCCTTATGTCCGATGGGATCCTTAGCCACCTGCACGAGGACCTGGTCCCCAGACTTCAAAGCATTTTCAATCCTGCGAGCGCGACCGCCGAGCTTGGTTGAACGCCAGTCCACCTCACCGGCATAGAGGACGCCATTGCGCCCCTGTCCGATATCGACGAAGGCCGCCTCCATCGAGGGCAACACGTTTTGCACGCGGCCCAAGTAGATGTTGCCAATCAGGGAGGTCTGGGACTCACTGGTCACGAAGTGCTCGACGAGGAGATCATCTTCCAAGACGCCCACCTGAGTAACAACTCCCGCGCCATCCTTGCGCTGCTTATCGCGCACAACCATGGTGCGTTCGACGGATTCGCGGCGTGCTAAGAACTCTGCCTGGGAGACAATGTGCTGGCGCTCGCGGCCTTTTTCCCGCAACTCGGCACGGCGACGGCGTTGCGCCTCAATGCGCGTTGAGCCCTTGATTGCTTTGGGCTCCTCGATGAGATCTTCCTCGACCTCATCTCCTTCTGCGGCGGCATCCGACGTAGCCTTTGCCGCATGTTCTTGCGATCCCCGTCCGCGCGATGTCCCCCGGCGTCCACGCCGACGCGAACCCTTCGCTTCTTCCTCTTCCGAGTCATCTTCCCCGGTGAACTCAGGCACGGAAGCAGACGCCGGCTGCACATGCGGCGGCATAAACACAGGTGCTAATTCGTAAGTTTGAGAATCAGCGGCCGGCTTCGGAGTGATGATAGGCCGATAATCCTCGCCAAGATCGTCGAAGTCGTGCGATTGTTCACCGGCTTCCTCGAGGGCTTCCTGCAACTGGGCAACCACGTCCTCAGCAGCCTGCGCGTCAGCTACGGTTTCAGCACTCTGCGCTGCATCCTGGCTGCTTTCTGCGCTGCCTTCTGAGTTGGCCCCTGAATGCTCAGGATTCTCCACAGTATCGGCCAACTGCGAGTCGACCTTCTCTTCGATCTGCGCAATTTCGTTCTCGACGTTCTTGCGCACGCGGGTCCGCAGCTTTGCTTCCTGCTCATCTTCTTCGCCCGCGCTCTTGGCGCTCACATCAGCGTTTGCTGCAAGCAGAGCCAAGTTTTCGCTGTGCTCGGCCTTCTCGTCCTCGCCGGGCTTTACTTCGGCGACAGCTTCCTTGTCCTTCTTGGGAGAACTGGACTTGCGCACAGCCTTGCGCGTTGCTTTGCGGCCCGCCTTACGTGTCGTCTTCTTAGCGGGCTTTCCTGCTTCTCCTCCTGCTGCGCCCGCTACGTCTGCCGCTTCGTCTGCATTGTCTTGAACAGCAGCTGGAGTCTCCTCAACGCTAGGCGCGAGCTCCGGGTCCACTGCCTTGGACTTCTTAGTCGCCTTCTTTGGCTTCTCCGCGGCCTTTGTGGCGGACTTCGTAGTGGCCTTGCGACGCGGCTTAGTCGCCGGCTTCTTCGACTTTTTCTCTGGCCGCTCTTGCTGTGCTTGCTTGTCCTCTGCGGGCGCGGAAGCAACGAGGGAGTCAAGCAGAAGGACAACCTCCTGCTTGCTCACCGAAGATTGTGCAGCCTTCTTCACCCCTAGCTTGCCAAACTCCGTGACTATCTCCCGGGAAGCAATCCCTAGCTGCTTGGCCAAAGTGTAGAGGCGAGTCTTCGCTGGCAGGGCCTCCCGATCAATGTGCTGTGCGAAGGCAACCGCGGCAGCATGGCTTCCAGTATTTTCTGAAGCATTCTGGATCTTCTCGTTCTTCTTATTTTCTTGAGAGTTCTTCGACGCCATAAGTGGCTTTACTCCTGACAATGTTGGACCGGCTGCATCCCCGGGCGCAGGCAGCACGGCGTCATTGTTCTTCTTCTTTTCGAACCGTGCCACCGCCGCCACTCGAGGGCTCCGGTAGTAATGTGGATTTTTCTTATTCAATTCTTCGCCGGCGCTCTTGCGCGCGCCTCGGATTCCCGGCGGCGCCTACGGCTGTCCCCCATTCTTGCACAAACCGATGTCATAGGGGACTCAGACCACCACCGGAACTGTTATTCTCACGAGATGTCGCACTCCTCTCCCCCCGCTGCGCTCAATGGTCCTTTGCGGGGCGAGATTGCCCACTATCGCCATCGCAACCAGTTGGCACTTGGCAAGACTGCTTCGGTGTGCATACCCCTTGGCGTAGTGTTCACCAGCATTGCTGCAGGTGGGGCAATGCTCTACGCGGTAGCGGGCGTCTGCGCCCTCATTGCTTTGGTAGCAGCGGTTCCCTTAATTAAGAATCCACCAGCAGCGATTAGTGCATCCCAGACGGAGTTCAAGGACGGTGACTTTCCTGCCGTAGCCTATTGGGCGCCACTGCTGCCCATAGCAGCGCCGCTACTCGCCAGCCCCCTGGCAGATAGCTTTCCAGAACCCTCGCTTGATCCGCTCCTGCAAGTACTTTTGGGAGGCCTCTATTTGGGCTTGGCGACGGCTCTCGCGCTTTGGTCGATGTTCTCTCGCGCCTACCGCGTAGGTCGCCGCCGACTAGCGCGGATTCTATCTCAAGACTCTCTTGATGGAGTCACAGATGCCAGATTGCAAGCAGTCACCGATCACTCAAATGTCATCGCGGCTTTGTGCGCGTGTGGTGCCGTCGATGGGAACGAAGCTAGCGTGGGCGCGCTGAGCAAACTCAGTGGTATTCCGGTAGCGCAGATAGAGGAATTACTCCCCCAACTGTCTAGACTCGGTGTGATCAATGTGAATCAGACGGGCGCGCTTCTCAAGCCCAAGAAGTGGCAGGTCAGTCTCACTGAGGCTGGCATCAGATGCATGGGCCAGCTAAACCGTCTCTTCCGGTTGTAGAGTGCAGTGATTTTGTTGGTCAGCACCGAGCCCGATCATTCAGGATAAGCCGAATGACCTTGCTATTGCACTGCCAAGTTCTGGCGAGGCGGCCCGTCTGTGGATAAC
>NZ_DGRD01000023.1:27933-28065 GCF_002390965.1 Corynebacterium sp. UBA4397 | reverse complement strand
TACGCCGCGAGGGCGATGATGTTGTAGTACGCACCACCAGTGGGGCTGTTATCACCGGTACGCAGCTTGTGGAACGCGCCTGCGCCAACGAAGGACTTGTCACCATCATCAGCCGTACGCTGGGGCCGGTGG
>NZ_DGRD01000023.1:0-27823 GCF_002390965.1 Corynebacterium sp. UBA4397 | reverse complement strand
GGGGTTAATGAGGATGATCCGAATGCGCCACCGCGGCGCGGGCGCCTGGCCCGTAAGGGCGGGACAATAGTCTGGCAGCCCCCGCACACGAGCCGTTAGGGCAACACCGACTAACGGCGACTTCCAGAACCCCAAAACCCAGCGCGCTTAAACTGTGGGCTTGTCGATAGAAAAAGCCCACACTAAGGCCGGACGACCTGCAGATCCCGCAGGTGGCGGTAGAAGGTGACGCGTTTTAGGGGACGCTTGGCACTGACGCCGTCGACAAGCACGCGTAGCTGCGGACCACCGGCCTGCACGGCCCTCCCCGTGAGCACGCTCTGCGGATCCAGGCGGCCAGGAATAGGCCGACGCAGGACCTGCGCGAGGAACCTACCGATGCCACGCGGGGCGGGATCGAGCGGCCCCAGAGCCCTAGCCGCCACGATGCCCGGGGCATCGAGCATGGGAACCAAGCGCGCGCCCCACGCACCCTTTCCCGGGCCTTGGCGCAAAAGCACCTCATTATCCACGATGATCTCCCCAGTGATCTCCGCGCGCTCCCACTGGGCAATGACGGCGGAGCCAGCCACCGCCAGGCCAGCATCGTTGCGGATGAGGGGCACCGGGCGAACCTGCCCTCTCAAGGCCAACTCCAGCGCCGCCTGCGGATCCTCAGGAATGCCCCAGTTCTGCCTCGCCGGGCTCGGGCCGACGGGAACGAATGACACCTCAACCCACATATAATCTGCGCGCATCATGCGCGTGAGCACCGCCGAAAGCGCGCCGTCACTGCCTACAACGACCACCCGGAGCGGCTCTGGAACCTCCTGGGGGGCAAACGCCGGCGTGCCCAAGTGCTCCACATCCGGCTGGGCCGCAATCTCATCTAGCGAGGGCGTGGAATCCACCGGCAAGATCGACTCCGCCAGTGCATCAAGCACCCGCAACTCGCCGCGCGTAGGGATGGCACCCACCTTCTCTACCTGCGCATCATCCGGCAGCGCACCGGGGGCAGGAGAACCGCACAACAGAATCAAAAGAGCCACGACTTGTCCTTATCTCCACCGTTACTAGCTGTAATCACTAGCCTTTTGTACTCTACAGCGCCGTGTTGAGGTGGAACGGGGAGGGGGAGTTGCGAGATGCGCTCAAGACAAAGGAGCCGGCCCATTCTTGAGTTTGCCGTTTAGGGCTTGTTCAAGGCGTTGCGAAAGAGAACCTGAGTAACTCAAGGCACGTTTTGGCCTCCACCGCCTGCATAACGGGTAAGGTGAGTGGGTATTTGGCTGCAATTTCTAGGAAGTGACTGTTCAATGGCTGCGATCGTCATCGTCGGCGCCCAGTGGGGCGACGAAGGCAAGGGCAAGGCTACCGATATCCTCGGTGGCAAGGTCGATTATGTTGTGAAACCTAATGGCGGCAACAATGCCGGCCACACCGTCGTCGTTGGCGGTGAGAAATACGAGCTGAAGCTCCTTCCGGCCGGCATCCTTTCGGAGAATGCCACTCCGGTGCTGGGAAACGGCGTGGTCATTAACTTAGAAGCACTCTTCGATGAGATCGATGGCCTCGAGGCCCGTGGTGCTAATGCCTCGCGGCTGCGTATCTCGGCCAATGCGCACCTCGTAGCGCCTTATCACCAGACCCTCGACCGCGTGCAGGAGCGTTTCTTGGGCAAGCGGGCAATCGGCACCACCGGTCGCGGCATCGGCCCGGCCTATTCCGATAAGGTCGCGCGCATTGGCATCCGCGTGCAGGACATCTTCGATGAATCCATCCTGCGCCAGAAGGTGGAATCCGCCCTCGACATCAAGAACCAGATGCTGGTCAAGATGTATAACCGCAAGGCCATCGATCCTGAGCAGATCGTGCAGTACTTCCTCGGCTACGCCGAGCGCCTTGCCCCCATGGTCATCGATGCGGAGCTCGAGCTGAACACTGCGCTGCACGAGGGAAAGCACGTCCTCATGGAGGGCGGGCAGGCCACCATGCTCGACGTGGACCACGGCACCTACCCTTTCGTAACCTCCTCGAACCCCACCGCAGGTGGCGCTTCCGTGGGTTCGGGCATCGGCCCCACCCAGATCAAGACGGCCCTGGGAATCATCAAGGCTTATACCACCCGCGTAGGTGCGGGTCCTTTCCCCACCGAGCTTTTTGATAAGTGGGGCGAGTACCTGCAGACCACCGGTGGCGAGGTGGGCGTGAACACGGGGCGCAAGCGTCGCTGTGGCTGGTATGACTCGGTCGTGGCGCGTTATGCCACCCGCGTTAACGGCTTCACCGACTACTTCTTGACCAAGCTCGATGTGCTCACCGGAATCGGAGAAATCCCCATCTGCGTTGCCTATGACATCGATGGCAAACGCTATGATGAGATGCCAATGACGCAGTCGGAGTTCCACCACGCCGAGCCAATCTTCGAGACCATGCCAGCTTGGGATGAGGACATCACCAACTGCCAGAGCTTCGAGGATCTGCCGCAGAAAGCACAGGATTACGTCCTGCGCCTAGAGGAGCTTTCCGGAGCGCGGATTTCCTACATCGGTGTTGGCCCGGGACGTGACCAGACCATCATCCGTCATGACGTGATGGAAGATCACGCCTAGCAGTTTGGTCTACTACCGCGCGCCGCTGCAGCGACGGTGGCTTGTTAAGGGGTAGGAACTACTTATGGATTTCGCAGAAGATAGCGCCGAGTTTATTGGAACTCCCTTGACCCCCAACGCCACGAAGGTGTTGTTGCTGGGGTCCGGGGAGTTGGGTAAGGCCTTGGCCATTGCCTTCCAGAACCTCGGTCTTGAGGTGCACGCCGTCGATCGCTACGCGGGTGCGCCCGCTCAGCAGATCGCGCACTTTAGCTACATCGCAGACATCCACGACGAGGCCAAGGTCTTAGAACTCACGGAGCGGATCCAGCCGGATTTCGTTATCCCTGAGGTCGAGATGGTAGCCGTGGGTGCTTTGGCCAAGCTGGAGGAGTCCGGCGAGGTCACAGTTGTGCCCACCGCGCGGGCCTGCGAGTTGACCCAGGACCGCGAGAGCGTGCGCGAAGTGGCGGCAGAGATAGGCCTGCCGGTTTCCGCGTATCGCTTTGCTTCCTCGCTCGAGGAGTTGCAGGACGCCACTGCTGAATTGGGCTTTCCCTGCATCATCAAGCCGGACGTGGCTACCTCCGGGAAGGGCCACATGTTGGCCCGCGATAGCCAGCACGTTGAAGAGGCGTGGAACCTCGTGCGCCGAGTCTCCTCCGACGAGGGCCGCGTGGTTGCTGAGCGCTTCGTTGACTTTGACTACGAGGTGACCCTGCTCGCCGTGCGTTCTATCGACCCAGCCACGGGGAAGCTGGCCACCTGGTTTAGTGAGCCCATTGGTCACCGCCACGAAAACGGGGACTTGGTCGAGGCTTGGCAGCCCATGGCCATGAGTGAGATCGCCTTGGAAAATGCCCGATCCGTCGCCGCACGTATCTCTAATGAGCTGGGTGGGCGCGGAGTATACGGAGTCGAGCTCTTCGTGGCCGGGGACGATGTCTACTTCTCCTCTGTCTCCCCGCGGCCTTCTGATACCGCGATGCTGACCTCCTATACCCAGCGTTTCTCCGAGTTTGAGCTGCATGCTCGGGCCATTTTGGGCTTTCCCATTGACGTGACTTTGGTGTCGCCGGGGGCGAGCGTGGTGCTCCACGCCGAGGAAGAAACCCGCGATGTGGCATATAGCGGACTGAGCCAAGCCATGACTTATGAGGAGACTGACGTGCGACTTTTTGGAAAGCCCGGTGCCTATAAAGGCCGCCGCATGGGGCTCGTTGTCTCCACGGCTGAAGATGTTGAGACCGCGCGAGACCGCGCAGCATTGGCCGCAGGAAAGATCAGCGTCGTGCCCACTCCCAGTGCTCACATGGCTAAAGCCAGCGCCCCAGCAGATGAGCAGGGTCTATAAGCGCTTGTCGGCCTAGACCTCCGATTAGTATCCTGCGCCGCTGCGGTTGCGGCGCAGGATCATGGGCTGGTGCGGAATCCTGGATTCCTCGAAGTGCTCGCCGCACTTGTCAAAGCCGTAGCCATTGTAATAATCCACCAGCGGGGTACGGGCATTGAGAAAGACCGACTGGCCAGGTGCCGTGGCCTCCGCGAGACGCAGAGCCGCTTCCATGATCTGCGCGCCGAGTCCGGTGCCGCGGGCCTTCTTGGCTATGGCAAAGCGGCCGAATTGGATGACATCTGCGCCCTCGAAGGTGGAGGGAAAGATCCGCGCGGTTCCGTCCAGTGTGCGTGTGGCGTCATCCCAAGCCAGGAGGTGAATGGTCCGGGAATCGGCGTCGGTGCTATCGATCTCTTTGTAGGGCGCTTGGTGTTCGTTGATGAAAACCTCCACGCGCAACTCATAAAGGGCATGGACATCGAGAGGATTCATCTGGGCGATGTTGGCGGCTGTAATCGTATGCGTCATGGCTGCCGATACTACTGCCTTGTTGCGTCCTCAGCGAGCCTGGCGCTATTTGTCGGCCTCGGTCAGGCGCGCGATGTGCAGGGTGAGATAGGAGACTTCATCGCAGGTAAGAGAGTCCTCGAGACGCAGATCAATGACGCCGGCGAGCAGCTGCGCGCAGTCCGCGGCGCGGGGATGCTGCTGGGCGATGACCCGGCTGATGGGAGAATCCCCACAGTCGAGCTGCGCATGCTGGGACATGCGCACGAAGAGATAACGCAGATGCGTGATGAAGCGAGCCACGGAGGTCGAACCGTCATGGAACTCGATGCCGAAGTACTCAGAGATGATCTCCAGCAGCTGCTGGATAAGGCCGGTCATGCGGTAAGTGCCGGAGAGATCCCCCACGCTAAAGCCCGCATTGACTAGGTGCAGGGTGAGGGCCACTGCCTCCGATTCTGACAGTGGGGTGCGCAGCGCCGAGTTGATTTCCCGCAGCAGGCGCTTGGCTAGGGCGAGGTCCTCAGAATAGAGATAGCGGACTTCTGCCTCGAGCGGATAAGTCACGGTAGTGGAGCGCTTTACAGCGCCGTGGACGTGATCCGCCAACGCCACCACCAGCGTGAGCTTCTTCTGCAGGGCATCTGGTAGCTCGGCGCGTTTCATGGCGTCGAGGACCGTTTGGATGTACTCGCCGGGAATAGCGGCGAGTATGGCGGCGGAATGGTCAGGATCGCGCCCCACCGCCGGCACGAAGAGCTGTGCTACTCGTGCCGGGTCAACCCTATCGCCCGCCTTAGCCTGAAATCCGATTCCACGACCGGTGACAACTACCTCCTCATCCCCGCGGCGGGCGAGGATGACGTTGTTGTTGAAGACGCGGAGTATGTGCATGGAGCTTTCGGGTTTCTAGGTTGGACGGTGGACGCTAGGCAGTGATGTTAACGATAGTCTCTCCCGCAGTGGCGCGTTTGAAATCTGCGGCAGTTACCTTATTCAGGGTCTTGCTATTGGTCACGGTCACCATGACTGTCGGGTCATAGCCCGCCTCGCGTACTTTGTCGAAGTCCACTGTGGCGAGCAGGTCTCCGGTTTCCACGTGATCGCCCTTGGCGACGGCGCGTTCAAAGCCCTCGCCATGCATCTTGACGGTGTTGATGCCGATGTGGACGAGCACCTCCACGCCGTCCTCAGTCTTGATGCCATAGGCATGACCGGTCTTGGTGGCGGAGATAACCGTTCCGCTTACCGGAGAGAAGATCTCCGCGCCGGTGGGAACAATCCCGACGCCCTGGCCCAGGGTCCCAGCGGCAAAGACCGGATCATTGACGTCCTCGAGGGCGATGACCTCGCCGCTCACAGGTGCAGCAAGCTGTGAAGTCCTGGTCTTGGTGGTCACGGCACCGTCAGTGCCGCCCGCCTGTGCAGAATCTGTGCCGGCAGAAGGTGCGCCATCCTCGGCAGCTTCTTGCTCGCGCAGGGCCTTGGCCTCGGCGCGCTCCTCAGGGGTGCGGTAGTCGGTGAAGACGATGAGGAAGAAAGCAACGAAGAAGGCGACGGCAATGGCGATGACATACTTGAGCGCTGGGCTAAAGACGCCGATGGTCAGCAGAGAAGTAAAGACGAAGGCGTTGGCGGTAATGCCATTGGTACCAATGGTCAGCAGGGCGATGGTTAGACCACCTGCGAAACATCCCACCAGCATGCGCGGGTAGATGCGCTTGAAGCGCAGGTGAATACCGTAGAGCGAGGGCTCGGAAACGCCGCCGAGCAGACCAGCCATCAGAGCGGAGGCCGAGGTTTGGCGCATGACCGTGTCCTTGTCGCGAATGGACAGGGCCAGCACGCCGGCGGTGGCGCCGAAGCAGGCAAAGTTCCAGGCGCCCATGGGGCCTTGAATGAAGTCATAGCCCAGGGTCTGAATGTTGACCAGCATCAGGGCGTTGAGAGGCCAGTGCAGACCCAGCGGAACCAGGAAGGGGTAGAGCATTGGGATGGCCAAGGCGAAGACGAAGGGGGCGTTATCGTTCATCCACGCCAGGCCGGCGCCGATGCCGTTACCGGCCCACACGCCGAAGGGGCCGATGAGGAAGGCCGTCAGAGGAATGACAACGACCATGGTCAGGAAGGGGACGAAGACCATGTGGACGGAGGCCGGGATGATCTTTTGGAAGCCGCGGTAGAACAGCGCCGCCACGAAGGCCATGATGAGGGGGACGAAGACGTTGCCGCCGTAGGAAGGCAGCTGCATGGTCATGCCGAAGATGGGGATGGAGCATTGCTCAGTGCCCAAGGTCTGGTTGACTACGCAATCGACAGCCGGATTGGAATTTAGGTTGAGGAACTCTGGGGTGAGCAGCGCAGCCATGATGGCGCCGGGCACCCAAGGGTCGATGCGCAGCTTCTTTCCGGCGTTATAGGCCACCATCAGGGGAAGGAAGTAGAATACCGAGCGCCACATCGCGTCGACGAAGAACCACGAGGCGGGCTTGTCGGGCGAACGGAAGTCAATGATGCCGAAGGAATCGAGCACCGAGGCAAAAGCAATGATGAGGGAGGCACCCAGCAGCACGCCCAAGATGGGGCGGAAGGAGTCCGAAAGGTACTCGAAGAATGCGTCCATCCAGGGCAGCTTGCCTTTGGCCTTGGCGCGCTGGGCGGCCTTGACCTCGTCATTGGATAGGGAGTGCATCTCGGGGAGGTGGTTGATTTCCTCGTACACGGTGGCGACGTCGCCGCCAATGACCACCTGGTAGTTGCGCCCGCCTTGGGGCACGGCGCCGAGCACCTTGGGGATGGCCTCGAGGGTTTCCTTGTTGGCAAGGGAGGCGTCGTTAAGCTCGAAGCGCAAGCGGGTCGCGCAGTGAGTGAGAGAGGAGATGTTGTCTGCACCGCCGACTCCGGCCACGATGGCCGCAGCCGAGGATGTCGTGGTTGTGGGTGACATGGGCTTTATTCCTTTCTGTACGAGGAAGTCAACGCGCGAGCACGCGCCACGCGCCGGGTATGAACTGTCCGAAAACGAGAAAAAGACCCAGGGCGCACGAAGCGTCCCAGGTCTTGCCCGAAGTAACAATCCTTAAGCCTTAAGTTACGCCCAGGTGGTCACGTTTGGCAAGAGCGGTGACTCGGCTCACCAGAATTGCTCTCGCGTTGTGGGGCTACTTCTGCGGCCCAGCGTGGCGCACCATTTCATCCCACTCGACGATCTTGATGCGCTGACGATCATGGGCGCGGCCCGCGGCTTGCTCCGCGGCGTCGAGGCGGTGCCATCCCTCCCATGTGGTCACGGGGATAGAACGCGACTCCAGGAGATCGAGAATGTCTTGGGGATCGCGCTTGGAGGCGGGGGCGAGCTCGCCGGACTTATAGTCCGCGATGAGCATGTTCGTGGTGTCCTTGGCATCAGACTTGGTGTTGCCAATGAGCCCGACCGGGCCGCGCTTGATCCATCCGGTGGTGTAGAGGCCGGGTAGCTTGGAGCCATTAACGCCGCTGAGCACGTGCCCGCCGTCATTGGGCATGGTGGCGCGCTTCTCGTCGAAGGGGACGCCTGTGACGTCCTGCGGGTGATAACCCACGGCACGGTAGACGGCCTGCACCGGCCAGACGGTGAACTTGCCGGTGCCGGTGACGGTGCCGTCCCCATTGAGTTCGGTGCGCTCGGTCTTGATGGCGGCGACCTGGCCGTCCTCCCCCAGAATCTCTACCGGCGACTCAAAGAAGTGAATGTAGAGCTTGTGCGGGGCCGAGCCAGGCTCACGCATGGCATAGGACTCGAGGGTCTGGCACACCAGATCCACGGACTTGGCGGAGCGGCGAGCGTCTTCCGAGGCGGCATCGTACTCGATGTCCTCGGGGGCGACGATAACCTCGATGGTGGGGGACTCATCGAGCTCCTTGAGCTCCTTGGGGGTGTACTTGGCCTGTGCCGGGCCGCGGCGCCCAAAGACGTGGATCTCCTTGGCGCGGTTCTTCTGCAGCGCAGCGTAGACATTGTCCGGGATTTCGGTGACGAGGAGCTCGTCCGCCGTCTTGGCCAGGATGCGAGAGACGTCGAGGGAGACGTTGCCTACGCCAACGACGGCGACCGATTCGGCGGAAAGATCCCAGTCACGCTCGAAGTCGGGGTTGCCGTCGTAGAAGCCGACGAACTCGCCGGCGCCGTGGTTACCCTTGAGATCCTCGCCCGGAATGCCCAGGGGCTGATCGGCGGTGGCGCCGGTGGCGAAGATGATCGCGTCATAATAATCATGCATCTCGTCGACGGTGAGATCGCGGCCGATCTCAATATTTCCTAGGAAGCGAATCTCTTCCTTCTCCATGACGTTGTGTAGGGAGGCGACGATTCCCTTGATGCGGGGGTGATCAGGGGCCACTCCGTAGCGAATGAGGCCGAAAGGCGCTGGCATCTTCTCGAAGAGGTCCACGGTGACATCGAGGTCTGATTTCACCAGGAGATCGGAGGCGTAAATGCCGGCCGGGCCGGAGCCGACCACGGCGACGCGCACGGGACTATGCATTACTAAGGGGATCCTTTCTACGTTACTTCCTCGAATATTCTACGCGTGAGCACCGGAATGAAATCAACTGTGTGACCTGCGTTGCATAAAGATGCTCTTAATGGAAGAAGTGAGAAACGAGTTCCATTTTCAACCCGCAGCGGGCAGGTGCTTCAAGTAGGGTGGGATCGTCACCATGCGCTCTCAAAGGTGATCCCGAGCACATGAATTACCGCCGTCACATGGCGGCGAGAGAAAGGTTTCCGCATGTCTTCCCAAAGTTCCGCGCTGATCAGCGTTAATGGTCGAGGCTTTCAAGGCCTCGACATCTCCGGATTAGCCCCCCAATTGGGGGCTACCTTTATTCGTCTTGATGAGCTTAGCCCCTCCATCGCGGAGGTGCTGACCGAGGTACCCGCACAGCCCGTAGTCATCCAGGGCGTGGGTGACGTTCACTTCGACGCTGACGTGGCCGCCTCCTTGGGCGTTCCTTTCGTGCTCATTGCCGGCGACTCGCCGCGCGCAGCCCAGCTCGATGCCGAGCACGCAGCCTCGCTGGGAACCACCGTGGCCGGAGTATTCACGGACGTGAGCGAGGTGCCCGCTGCATTGAGCGCGCTGCCCGCCGTGGAACCGGTTATGAGCCCCACCGTATTCCAGAAGCAGCTTTTGGAGCAGGCCACCGCAGCCGGTGCCCATATCGTCCTGCCGGAAGGTGAGGATGACCGCATCCTGGAGGCGGCAGGGGAACTGGTCAAAGGCGGAGTTGCCAAGCTGACCATCCTGGGTGAGCCGGAAGAAATTAAGGAGCGCGCCGAGAAGCTTGGCATCTCCCTCGCCGGAGTAGAGCTCATCGATCACCTCACCTCCCCGCTGGCGGAGGAGTTCGCCGCGGACTTCGCCGAGCTGCGCAAGAAGAAGGGCGTCACCCTCGAGCAGGCCCGCGAAACCATGCAGGACATCTCTTACTTCGCCACCATGATGGTGCACAAGGGCCTGGCAGATGGCATGGTCTCCGGTGCCGCGCACACCACCGCGCACACCATCAAACCTTCCTTCCAGATCATCAAGACCGCGCCGGGTGCCTCCGTGGTATCCTCCATCTTCCTCATGGTCATGCGCGGGCGCCTGTGGGCCTTCGGCGATTGCGCCGTCAACCCTAACCCCACAGCTCAGCAGCTGGGAGAAATCGCCGCCAGCTCGGCGCATACCGCCGCGCAATTCGGCATTGACCCGCGCGTGGCTATCCTGTCTTATTCCACCGGCACCTCCGGCACCGGCCCTGACGTCGACCGCGCGGTCGAGGCCGTCGAGGCTGCCCACAAGGTAGACCCGCAGATGAAGGTCGATGGTCCGTTGCAGTTCGACGCCGCCTGTGACCCGGGCGTCGCAGCAAAGAAGGCTCCGGAGTCCAGCGTGGCTGGACGCGCTAACGTATTCATCTTCCCCGACCTCGAGGCCGGAAACATTGGATATAAAACCGCACAGCGCACCGGTGGCGCGCTGGCAGTCGGCCCCATCTTGCAGGGCCTGAACAAGCCGGTCAACGATCTTTCTCGTGGAGCCACCGTTCCGGACATCATCAACACCGTCGCTATTACCGCCATTCAGGCAGGAGGAAAGTAAATGAGCTACGTACTAGTTCTCAACTCTGGTTCTTCCTCCATCAAGTTCCAGGTTGTCGATCCACACGGACACACTAACGATGCCCCTCTCGTGAGCGGTTTGGTCGAGCAGATTGGCGAGCACTCTGGCGCCATCAACGTCACGCTGCGTGGCGGGGAGGAGATCCGCGAGGAGCTCGAGATCCCAGACCACACCTACGGGCTTGAGCGCGCCTTCGAGATCATGGCGGCCAACAAGGTCGGGCCGACGGATGTGGATCTCATCGCCGTGGGCCACCGCGTTGTTCACGGCGGCATCGTATTCTCCGAGCCCCAGCTCATCGTGGATGAAATCGAGGCCATGATCGAGGACCTTATCCCGCTGGCGCCTTTGCACAACCCAGCCAACCTGGACGGCATCCGCGTGGGCCGCGCCATCCTGCCGGATATTCCGCATATCGCCGTCTTCGATACCAGCTTCTTCCACGCCCTTCCGCCGGCGTCCGCACTCTATGCCATCAACAATGAGGTGGCCTCCCAGTACGATATCCGGCGCTATGGCTTCCACGGCACCTCCCACGAGTTCATCTCGCAGAAAGTCGCGCAGCTGCTAGACAAGGACCCGGATGAGGTCAACCAGATCACCCTGCACCTGGGTAATGGTGCCTCCGCGGCCGCCATCCGCCACGGCCGGCCGCTAGATACCTCGATGGGCCTTACCCCGCTGGCCGGCCTGGCCATGGGTACCCGTTCCGGTGACATCGATCCGGGCATCATCTTCCACCTAGTGCGCCAGGCAGGGATGAAGGTCGATGAGATCGACACGCTGCTCAACAAGCAGTCCGGCGTCAAGGGCCTCTCCGGCGTCAATGACTTCCGTGTCCTGCGGGAGATGATTCGCGCCGAGGACCAGGATGCCTGGCTGGCTTATAACATCTACATTCACCAGCTGCGCCGCTTCATCGGTGCGTACATGATCATCCTCGGCCGCGTCGATGCCATCACGTTCACCGCCGGCGTGGGTGAGAATGACACCGAGGTCCGCCAGGACGCGCTGTTCAACCTGGAGATGTACGGCATCAAGTTCGACAAGGAAGCCAACCTGGTGCGCTCGCAGGAAGCGCGCATGATTTCCACCCCGGATTCCCCGGTCAAGGTATTCGTCGTCCCCACCAACGAGGAACTGGCCATCGCCCGCAAGTCCGCAGCCGTTGCCGAATCCGCGCGAGAGGCTGGGCTCTACTAGCCAGCCACGGCAGGCTCCGGCGCCTGCTTAGAACAACGTTATCGGGCGTACCTGGTTGGCCAAGTCAACCAGGGCGTAGCGGTGGCGGGAGAACGGTGCTTGGCGGGCTAATGCCCGGAGGGCGTCGGCAAGCCCATAGCGCAAGCCGCGCTGGGTGAAAGGGAACTCGAAGAGGTCGTTGGGGGAGGCGGCCTCTTTCAGCTTGTTTTCGCGCAAGAAGCTCAAGCCCGCGGAGATGACAGCCACCTTGACCTGCAAGAAGCGCGGCTCGTTGTGGGGGATCTCCTCCAGACGCCTAGCCGCGCGCCGAATCCGCGACTCGGTCAGATCCTGCGTAATAAACTGCACGATGGTGGTCAGCCGCGCCATGCGGTGGTGCCGCGAGGCGTTGGGAACCTTGTCGAGCGTTGCCACGGCGAGCTCCACCTCGTGCTCGGCGCGGAGCTGACGCGCGAGGCCGAAAGCGGAGGAGACCGTCGTGGGATTGGTCGCCCACACCACGCCATAGAGCCTCATCGAATTAAAGCGCAAGTGTGCCGGGCTATCCGTGACGTGATCCCAGATGTCGGGGTGCTCAATGAATACGCGATCGGGGAGATCAGCGAGGGTAGTGCGCAGATTGGAACAGGCGCGCGCGAGACTGGGCTCGATGAGTGAGGTCTCATTAAAGCCCATCTGCTGCAAGATGAGCTCGTTGATGGCGGCCAGCGCGAGCTTGGGAGCAGACTCGCCTGGGAGCTGGTCAAGGACGTTGGCAAAGTGCACCTGGGCATCGCGGAAATCATCGTGCAATAGCTCCACCACCCCGGCGTACCACTGATAGCGCCAGTCCTGGCCGAGCTGCTCCTCGATGGAGAGAAGCCACTCACGCGCCTGCCCGGTGTAGCCGAGGTCGATCATGGAGCGAACGACGCCGAGCGGAATCTCCGCCGAGGACTCGTACTCGGGGGTCTGCATGGCCTGACGCAGCGTTTCCAGGGCCTCCTGGGGCTCGGTATAGGAGGCGCCTTGCAGGAGTGCCGCGCCGACATCCGCACGATCGAGCAGGGGTGTGGGCAGCGCGGATACCACCTCGGGGGCGGTGATGCGCACGGTGCGGTCGATGCCGTCGATAAGCTGATCGGTGCGGAACACCAGGTGCTTGGTGCCGAAGGTGGTGCGCTGCGGGGAGAAGAAAGAGTGCTGGGCGGGATGCTGGATGCCATCCCGGATGGCGATGACCTCACGCAACACCCCGAAGAGCTGATTGCGCATCTCATCGAGGCTGGAAAAGCGGCGCGCCGGGTCGGGGTCAGTGGCGCGCAGCAGGAGGCGGTAGAAGGAGAGGTAGCGGCGCAGCTCCGGCTCCACGCTGGGGGAAGGAATCCCCGGCTTGAACGCGCCATCCTCGGTGGGCAGGTGCAGGGTCAAGGCGGCCAAGGTGCGCCCGACAGTGTAGACATCGCTGGCGATGGAGGGGCCCTGCGTGGCCACCTCGGGGGCCTGGAAACCGTTGGTGCCGTAGATGTAGCCAAAGGCGCCGATTCCGGAGACCGCCCCCAGGTCAATGAGCTTGACCTGGTCCTCGGTGACGATGATGTTATCGGGCTTGAGATCGTTGTAAACCACGCCGCGGGAGTGGAGATAATCAAGCGCCGGGAGGATTTCGAGGATATAGGCAATGGCGGTATCGACGGGGAAGAGCTCGCCGGGCTGCTGCTTGCGGCGCTCGCGCAGGGAAGGCCCGCCCACGTACTCCATGACGATGAAGCCGCCGGGTACGCGCTGATCATCGATGAAGTTGAAAATCTTCACGATCCCGGGGTGGGTAATATCGGCCAAGAACTCACGCTCGGCGATGGCCGCGTCCTTCTCATCCTCGGACTTCTGGGACTGCAGCCCCTTGAGCACCACCATTCGCCCGGAGACAAAGTGATCGTTGGCCAGGTAGATCCAGCCCATGCCGCCGTGGGCGATGACCCCGAGGATCTCGTATTGACCGGCCACCATGTCACCTGGCTGAAGCTGCGGTGCCGGCGCCTTCTTCTGCGTCGGATCGATGAGCACTTCCGTGGCCGGGCGCGGGGTAACGAAGGGCAGCGTGGCCATGCCATCGGCCACCTCACGGTCGGTGCGCTGCGCGGTGCGGCGTTCGCGGAAAGTGTCGAGCGCCTTGCGCCGCGAGCGCTTGGAGGGATCCTCCTGGCGCCGCCTGTCACGCAGGTTACCTAGGTCCGCGATGAGGGCGGCGATGTTTTCGGGGTCGCCGTCGTAGTCCCCGGGCTCATCCGCGAGCGGATCGTAGGCCACGGCGTCGGTGTCCGGGCCTTCTTCCTCGTTGGCGAAGGGATCATAGGCTACGGCATCGGTGTCCGGACCCTCATCCTCATCTGCGAAGGGATCATATTTGACGGCCTGGGTGTGGGAATCATCGACCTCCGGCTCGAGATGGTCGAGCTCGTCCTCGCTGAAGGAGCCAAACTGGGTGTTTTTGGTCATCTAGTTCTCCTCCGGGGCGTCAGTGGCAGATTTCTTCGCAGCTTCGTCACCGTGTTCTTGTGGGGTTTCATCAATATAACGCGGCGCGGGAAGCGTGGGCTGGGGCAGGTATGCGCCCAGCCACTGGTTATAAATCCGGTTCCAGGTGCCGTCTCTTTGGATGCGCTCCAAGGTGGAATTGACCTGGCGCACCAGCGGGCGTGCGTCATACTTCTCACTGTTGCGCCGCATGGCAATGCCGTAGTTCTCCGTCTTGAGGCTTTCGCCCACGATGGAGGTATAGGCGTCTTGGGCCAGCATTCCAGACAGGACGGTATCATCGACAACGATGCCGTCGGTCTGGTTGAGCTGCAGCGCCATGAGGCAATCACCCCAGGAGACGGTCTCTAGGACGTTCGCCCGTGGCGCGTGCTCGGCGATGGCGCCCAGGGCCGTCGAGCCTTGCACCGCGCATAGCGTGCGACCGGCGGTATCTTCCATGGAGTTAATCCCTGAGCTGCTCAGCACCAGCGTGCGGGTATTCGTGGTGAGGTAGGGGGTGGAAAAAGAAACCTCTCGCTCGCGCTCGGGGGTAATGGTCATGGTGCGCACGATGAGGTCCACCGTCCCCTCATTGAGCGCTTGGGTGCGCTCGGAGGATTCGACGAAACGGAAATCCACCCGGTTGGGGTCACCGAATATATCGCGCGCGATCTCGTGGGCAATATCTACCTCGAAGCCGCGCACCTCACCCGAGGCGGTATCGCGGTAGCTGAGCAGGTTATTGGAACGGTCCACTCCCACGATGACGCGCCCACGCTTGACGATGTCCGGTACACGTTCCGCAGGGCTGCGGTCATCAGGGCGATAAGACCCAACGAGCTCCTGCGTGCTGGTCCGAGGCGGAGTAAGAGAGCCAGCCGAGCGCAGGACCGAGCCCTCCGGCAGCGGAGGCCCCGGTCTGACCTGGAGGTTGGCCACCCGCTCTTGGGGGGCCGGCGGGGTGTTCCGTGAGGGGAGGAAAGAACAGCCGGACGTTGCAAGGGCGATGACACTCGTGAGGAGTGCGCAGAGCTTTTTCTTCATCACAGGTACTCCTGCAGCCGTGGACGAATGCCCAGCCAGACGGCGATGATAGCCGCGATGGTGAGAAGCAAGACGGCCGTTGCCACCGTGGTTACGGCGTTGAGGCCCTGCTCAAGGTAGGAGCGCATGGACACGCGGGCCTCGGCGATGAGCTGGGCCAAGGCGGTATCCGTATCGGCGAAGGCTCGCGCGGTGGTGACCTCCTTATTTCCCGGGGTGGCATCCGTGGCCAGGGTGAGTGCATGATCATAATCGCCCTCGCTGAGGGCCTCCATGAGGCGATCGTGGGCGTCGGTCCAGCGTTCCGTTGCCGCGCGGGCCTGTGGAATGAGCACGGGGTTAGAGGCGGGAACATCCTCATCACGCAGGGCGTTTTCATAGTCCCCGAGCGCGGAGTTGATGGAATGCACCGTGCTTTGGAACTGCACGCGCATGTCCTGCTGCGAGGAGCGCAGCACCAGAGCCAGGGTCTCCGAGGTGCGTGTCTGCTGCGCCTCGATGCGCGAGGCGGTGAGGGAATCCCAGGGCCGTGAGGCGGTGGCAAAGCCTTGGTGGCCCGCCGCCCATGTGGCGAGGTTGGAGCCACCTGCCCAGGATAAGGCGATGATTAGCATGATGGTGGCGGCCAGGAAGCCGCGATTGAATCTGCGCCTGGTCAGCCGCCACAGCCACCACTGCGCGATGAAGAGGAAAAACAGTGCTGCGAGGAGGCCGGAGAGCGGCACCCATTGCGGGGTGGTCAGCCTTTGCTGCTGCTCGTTGACCTTGTAGGAGGCGCGCTGAAAGAGCTCGGCCGCGGCGGGCAGGATCTGCTCGCGCATGAGGCTCGAGGCATTCGACATATAGGAGCTAGCCACCGAGTTTCCGGCGCGGTGATTAGATTGTGCCTTCTCCACCATGGCGGTATAAACCGGCAGCTCGCGTTGGATAAAGGTGACGAGATCCCGGATCCGCTGATCCTCTGGGCTGGTGCCGAGCACGGCCTGGGTGGCCGCGACGGAGGCAGCATCGATGGCCTCGTTGTAGCGCTGGCGATTATCAGCGGACTCCACGCCTGCCTGGACGAATCCCGTGGTGGCCACCGTATCTGCCAGGGACAGAGAGGTATAGAGGTGGTGAGCAGAGTTCGCCATGGGTTCCGTGGTGCTCAGCAGCTCATCGAGCGCGCTGTGGCGTGCCGCGGAGGAATTAGACATCGATATCCCGGCCGCGCCCAGAGCTAGGGTGAGGATCACCGTGACGGTAAAAAGCTTGCCCGGAGTAGTCGAGGCGAAGCCATAGAGCCGCCGCAGCAGGCGGGCGGGGCCGGCGAAGGAATTCATTGCCAGCTGGGTGACGTTATTGAAAGCCGGAGTGGCCGGCTCCGTGAGATCATCGAGCCAGTGATCGGCCGGGTGAACGCGCAGATCATGCACGTCAGCCACCTTCATTCCTGACTCTTTCATTCCTTTAGAATAGCGCCCGACCTGAGGACGATGCCACCATTGCCACACCTATTTCTTAAGGACTCGGAGTCGAGAGCCTCGTCGCAAAAGGTTAGTATGGGCGCTATGACATCCCAGTCACCTGAATCCGCTCACGCGTCGCGCCTTTCCTCCCGTTATTCGTCCGCCGCAGGCAGTGAGGCGGCATCCATGAAAGCACAGGGCAGCGGTGATGGTTGGGCAGCAGGGCCTGACGGAATCAAGGTCTGGGGGAAGTTTGGTGCGGCCGGGCTTTTCCTCGTTGCGGGCGATGAGGTGCTCCTGCAGTTTCGGGCCACGTGGACGAATGCCGGGCACACGTGGGGTATTCCTGGCGGTGCCCGTGATTTTGAGGAACCTGCTGTAGCGGCAGCATTGCGCGAGACCCATGAGGAATGCGCTATCGAGGCGCGCGACGTAACGGTGCTGGGGGAAGAGGTCACGGCGGGCCCTTATCCTGCTGCGGCGCAGTTGCCCGGGCAGTGGACTTATACAACGGTGCTGGCGCAGACGCTCCACGGCGAGCGGCTTGCCACCGTTGCCAATGCGGAATCGGAGGAGCTGCGTTGGGTGGCGCTCGACGAGGTGGAAAAACTGCCACTGCTGGGGGCATTTCGGAAAGCCTTTCCCTACCTGCGGCAGCGTTTTGCACACCTTAAGCAATAGCGGCGCAACTTTTATGGCACTCTAGTCTTTATGATTGAAGTAGAGGGACTGACAAAGCAGTACAAGTCCGTCCGCGCTGTCGATGACCTAACCTTCAAGGTGGAACCAGGCATAGTCACCGGTTTCTTGGGTCCCAATGGTGCAGGCAAGTCGACCACGATGCGCATGATTTTGGGCCTCGATGAGCCAACGATGGGGCAATCGTTGGTCAACGGGCAGCATTATAGCGAGCTCAAGCACCCGCTACGCGTGGTCGGAGCCCTCCTTGACGCCAAGGCGGTGCACCCCAACCGCAGTGCCGCCAACCACCTAAAGTGGATGGCTCAATCCAATGGCATCAGCACCTCTCGCGTTGATGAGGTCCTTGACCTCGTGGGCCTGAGTGACGTCGCCGGGAAGAAGGCCGGCGGATTCTCCCTCGGCATGGGCCAGCGCCTCGGCCTAGCCGGCGCTTTGTTGGGGGATCCGGAGATTCTCATTCTTGATGAGCCCGTCAACGGCCTTGACCCCGAGGGAATCCGCTGGGTGCGCTCCCTCGTACGCGCCCTCGCCGCTGAGGGTCGCACGGTGTTGATCTCCTCGCACCTGCTTTCAGAGATGTCGCTGACCGCTGACCACCTCGTTGTCATTGGCCGCGGCAAGCTAGTGGCAAATCAATCCACCTATGACTTTGTCAAAGAACATTCCCAATCCTCAGTCATTGTGCGCTCGGAGTACCTCAAGGAATTTGCCGGTGCCCTGCGCGAGGAGGCGGTGGACTTCCAGGAAGCCGCCGACGAGGAAGGCCGGCCGACCCTCGTCATCAAGAATCGCACCACCGACTCGGTGGGCCAGCTGGCCTATTCCACCGGAGTACCGCTCAATGAGCTCAGCCTCAAGCGTGCCTCCCTCGAGGATGCCTTCATGCAGTTGACCGGAGACTCCGTGCAGTACCACGGCAATACTCCGCTGGTCATCGCGGAGCAGAGTACCCAGGAGCCCACTAACCAGGAGGCGCAGAAGTAAATGCTGCTTAATACAGTCAAGGCCGAGTGGACCAAACTCCACACCACGCGTTCCTTCTGGTGGACCACCGCCGTATTCCTGTTCTTTGCTTGGGGCTGGGCTATCCTTAACGCCTCCCTGAGCGGACAGGTCGAGGGCGCGGCTGAGCTCAACCTGCTCAGCCCGCAGAGCGCCACCACAGTCCTGCTCATGCTGGGGCTTCCCGTGTTGATAATCCAGGCCACCATGGTGATAACCACCGAGTATCGCTATGGTGTGCAGTCAACTGTCTACATGGCCAACCCGCGGCGCTGGATGGTCGCTGTGGTCAAGTACTTCTTGTACGCGATCTTCGCAGCCTTCTTGGTATTCGTCGCCATAGTTGGTGCCTACCTGCTCACCAGCGTCTTCGCGCCAGGGGATCTCGCGGATGGCTTCAAGCCTTTCAGTGATGATGCGGGTCGCCGCCTGCTGTGGCTCTACCCATTGGCTACCGCGATTCTCGTTCTGTTTAGCCAGGGCGTGGGCTTGCTGCTGCGCCAGACGGCGGGCGCTGTATCCATCAGCCTGATCCTTTACCTGGGCATCGATTCCTTTGTGCAGCTCATCCCGAAGGTGGGCGAGCGGATCATTGACTTCATGCCTTTTACCGCTTTTAACAATTGGTTAGCAGACATGGAGCCCTCCCAATATGCCTGGTGGGATTCGGCCACGGGCTCCGGCGTGGTCTTCTTCTGCTGGTCCTTGGCGCTATGGATCCTGGGGGCATTCTTGTTGATTAAGCGCGATGCATGATCCCGCTGCCGCTTCTTGGCACCCTGGCCCTGCTTTCGGCCACCGCGCCCTTTGCCACCGACATGTACCTGCCGGTGTTGCCCGCTATCGTCGAGGATCTAGACACTAGCCGCGCCCTTGTGCAGCTCACCCTCACCGGCTTCTTCATCGGGATGGGGCTGGGCCAGCTGGTAATTGGCCCCCTAAGTGATGCGATAGGGCGCAAGGGCCTATTAATCGCAGGCGCCGGCTGCGCACTGGCGGCCTCCGTCCTCGCCGCCCTTGCGCCCTCCATTGAGGTACTTGTATTCGCGCGGGCCCTGCAGGGGCTCGGCGGGGGAGCCTGCGTGGTTCTCGCGCGCGCGGTGGTACCGGATCTCTTGGCCGGCAAGGCCGCGGCCAAGGCCTACTCTTTGCTCATGGCTCTCCAGGGCATCGCCCCAGCAGTCGCCCCAGTTATCGGTGGGGTACTGGCGCAGCCTTTGGGCTGGCGCGGAATCTTCTGGGTGCTCGCCGCCCTCCACGCGCTGCAGTTTGTCCTGGCTATCATCGTGGTTCCGGAGACTGCGGGCGGGCGTCCCCACGATCACCTCGTGTCCACCGTGGCGCGGAACTACCTGGCTGTGGCCAAGAGTCTGCGCTTCTGGGGCTTCGTGGTGACCATGGCCTTTGGCTTCTGCTCGATGTTTTGCTACATCGCCGCATCTTCCTTCGTCATGCAGGAAGAATTCGGCTTCTCCGCGGCGGGCTATTCGCTCGTCTTTGCCTGCAACTCCTTGGGCCTGTTCGCCGCCACCCTGCTCAACGCCAAGGCCCTCGATACCTACTCTTCCGCCACGCTGTTGCGTGTTGGGGTGGCTGCGGCTTTTGTGTCTACGGTGGCGCTGGCGGCGTCGATTGTCGCGGGCGCTCCCGTGTGGCTCATCCTAGGAATCCTCTTTTGCGCCGTGGCTCCCACCGGATTCATCATGGGCAATTCCACCGCTTTGGCCACCGGGCTCATGCGTAAGCGGGCGGGCTCCGTGACCGCCATCATGGGGTTCATGCAGTCCTGCCTGGCCGGGGCGGTCAGCCCGCTGATGGGACTGGGCAGTGACGCGCTCATGACCATGGGCGTAGGCATGGTCATCTGCACCGCCATTGCCCTAGTCGGCGTCACCTTTGCCACCCGCAGGCTGCCGCAGGCGTGATGAAGCTCTAGTTACTGCAGCGCGGAGGTCAGGCGCATGGCGTTGTCGACGTAGCGGCGGAAGTATCCGCGCTCGTTCCATTCCGCGAGGGTGAGTTCGTGGCACACGGCGCGGTAGTTGCCGGCCAGCTCATTGAACTGCGCGATGAGGTCGCCCTTGGCCACCAGCATGGTGGACTCGTAATTCAGGCCGAAGGAGCGCATGTCCATGTTGGACGAGCCAAACATGCACAGTGGATCGCCCTCCTCATCATCCGGGTCGGTGAGGACGAACTTGGAATGCAGGACAAAGGGCTCAGGGAATTGGTAAATGTGCATTCCTGCCTCCAGGAGCGCCTGGTAGTAGGAGGATTGGGCGTGGTTGACCATGAATTGATCGGCCTTGCGGGAGACGTAGAGCTCTACGTGTACGCCGCGATAGCACGCGGTGGTCACGGCCTCGAGGAGGGATTCATCGGGGACGAAGTAAGGCGAGACCATCACGAGGCGCCGCTTGGCGTGGTGCACCAGGGAATTGAACATGCGCAGGTTGGGCTCGGTGGTATAGCCGGGACCTGAGGGGATGAGCTGAAGGTAGTTGACGTCCGCGGCCTCGCCGTCGTCATAGTCCAGCGCCTCGAGCTCTAAGGTCTCGTTGGACTCGATGTACCAATCCACGGCAAAGATTCCCGTCATCGAGGTAACCACCGGCCCGGTTAGCTTGACCATGTAGTCGATCCAGTAGCGGTCGGTGGTGCGGTACTCGCGTTTGATGAGGTTCATTGAGCCGATGAAGCCCGTGTGCCCGTCCACGATGAGCAGCTTGCGGTGATTGCGCAGGTCGGGGCGGCGGAAACGGGCCTTGTGGAGCTGAATGGGCAGCGTGAGGTGCCATTCGACGCCTATCGCGCTCAGGCGCTTGCCCAAGGTGGAGTAGCCGTCATACTTAATGCTGCCTATCTGATCGAGCAGCAGTTTCACCTTGACTCCGCGGGCGGTGGCGCGCGCGAGGGATTGATAGAAGCTGTCGGTGGTCTCATCCCAGGACTGGATGTAGACCTCGATGAGCACGTAGTGCTCTGCCTTGTCGATGGCCTGCGCCATGGCCTCGATAGCGGATTCATAGTCCGCATAAAGACCCTGGTTGCGCCCGATAAGTGCCGGGTATCCCGTCAGGGTGCGGTTGAGCCGAATGACGGATTCTATCTCGGGGGAAAGCCTGCCGGAGGGGTGATCCGGGGTATTGGCCGTGACATCCTCGATGAGCTCATTGGCCTCTTGCTGAATGCGGTGGCGCCGGCGGTTGATAGACGGCGAGCCCATGAGGAGGAAGAGCGGCAGACCCACGATGGGAAGCAGCAAAATGGCCAGCAGCCAAGCGCTGGAGCTCGAGGGGCGCCTGCCCTCTGGGACCACGCCGATGGCGATGATCTTTATCGTGTAATCGACGATCAAGAAGATCAGTTGCCAGATGGTGAGATCGAGGCTGAGAGTCATAAGTTTTAGTCCTCGCCCTGGCTTTAACGGACCGAGTCGAAGTCGGGGAGATCGAAATCGGCGATGAGTGGGGCGTGATCGGAGGTTTTATCGCCCGCGCGCTCAACTAGGTCTACCTGGGCACCGCGCACCGTGCGGGCCAGCGGCGCCGAGGCGAGCTGGAAGTCGATGCGCATTCCCTCGTTCTTTTGGAAGCGCATGCCCTTGTAATCAAAGTAGGTATAGCGCTGTTTCTCGGTGTAGCGGCGGGTTACCTCCTCGAGGCCGGCTTCCTCGAGCATCTGAAAGGCCGCGCGTTCTGGCTCGGTCACGTGCGTCTTGCCGCGGAAGGCCTCCATGTCCCATACGTCCTCATCGCGCGGGGCGATGTTGAAATCCCCCACCAGCAGCAGCTTGGATTGCGCATGGGCATGGGCGTAGCGCGAGAGGGAATAGAGAAACTGCAGCTTATAGTCGTAGTGGCGGTCGGTGATCTCGCGCCCATTGGGCACGTAGAGCGACCAGATCTCCACCCCGCGAATGCGGGCACCGAGGGCGCGGGCCTCCAGCTTCTGGGGCTTGTCCGGGTCTTTGGCAAAGCCGGGCTGCTCGGGGAAGGAGGTCTGAATATCGCTGAGCGGATCCCTGGAGATGATGGCCACGCCATTCCACTGGTTGAGGCCGTGGCAGGCCACGTGATAGCCGGCGTCAACGAAGTCTTGGGTGGGAAATTTATCGTCGGCGACTTTGGTCTCCTGTAGGCACAGCACGTCGAGGTCGTGGCTGTGCAACACATCCACCGCACGCGTGACGCGGGTGCGGACGGAGTTGATATTCCAGGTGGCTATGCGCATAGGCTACAGGTTACCGCGTTCAATTGAGTCATCGCCGCGTGGCGTAGAGGTGACGGTGGTGCTCGCCAAATCCCAGCTTGGTATAGAGGGCAATTCCGGGCGTGTTGCGGGACTGTACCTGGAGATAAGCGCGCTTCGCGCCGTTGTCCTTGCCCCAGCGCAGCATCTGCGCGCCCAAGCGCGTGCCAAGCCCGCGGCGGCGCCAGTCAGCGGCCACTTCTACGGCCGAGTACCCCAGCCAGCAGGTGCCGTCGCCGGAGCGCGTCAGGGTGCCGCGCGTTATCGCCACGGTCTCCCCGTCGATGCGGATGCACCCGAAGCCGAGGGTTCCCTCGATGCGGTGACGCAGATACTCCAGCGCGGCAGGATGCAGAGCCTGGCCGCGGAAGTGGTAGAGGTCGAGCCAGTCCTTGTCGGGTTGCTCCGAAATCTCGAAGGCAGGATCGGGTTCAGCTCCTGGAACCGACTCCAGTGAGTCCAGCTCGCGAGTCATGACGAGGATCTCCGGCTCCAGCTCCCAGTCGGGGCCGAGCAGGCGTTCGGCAGGCTTACCCAGGCGCTCCGGCAAGAGCAGGCGCGTGGGTAGTCCGTGGCGCGCATAAAACTCATCGATCTCATCGATGGGGATGGCATTGAAGCCCGCGGAGGGGCCCAGCGGCGCGGCGGAGTTGGAGCGCCCAGTGACGCCGTCGCCGGCGCGCATGAGCCACTGCCCGTCGGTGGTCCAGGTGTGTTCCTTGCCGGGGAAGGCGGCCGCGGTGGCGACTTCGATGGCGCGGATGTCGGAGTTGCGAATCGTGCGCGGCGAGAGCTTCTTGATGATCTTCAGCTGCGATTGCGGGATCTCCACCGCGGGCAGGGAGGAGGGAAAACCTCCCACCTCCTGGGGCCGAATGCGCAGGGGATTGAGCTCCACGACGTGCCCGAGGACGTCGCTATAGCTGCCGTCAATCTGGCGCCGCGCTACGACGCGGTCACCAACGCTGACCTCGTCCGAGCGGAAAATATGGCTCATGTGCTTCTCGCCGTCCCTAGTGTTCGGCTTCGAAAGGGTACTCGTCGTGGCCGAAAGGATCGGCCTCTTCGCCGGGCATCCACGTCAACCCCGGCTCGGTCCAGCCGTTGCGTTTGATGGCCTTCTTAGCCTGGCGCTTGTAGCGCCCGATAAGCGTATCGGTGTAGACGTATCCGTCGAGGTGCCCCGTCTCGTGCTGGAGCATGCGCGCGAAGAAGCCGTAGCCCTCCACGGTGATGTCCTCGCCGTGCTCGTTCTTGCCGGTCACTCGTGCCCAGTCGGCGCGGCCGGTGGGGAATCCCTCGCCGGGGACGGAGAGGCAGCCCTCGTCCTCGGAGCCGTCGTCGGAAGGCATGGTCTCGGGGATTTCGGAGGTCTCCAGCACAGGGTTGATGACGCATCCCTTGCGCATGCCACCATCCGGCTTCTCGGTGCCATGGGGCCCGTCGGTGTCGGGGCAGTGGTAGACAAAGAGGCGCTTGCTCACGCCTACTTGGTTGGCCGCTAGGCCCACGCCGTTGGCCACGTCCATGGTCTCGTACATGTCGGCGATGAGCGTCTGCAGCTCGGGGGAATCAATCGGCTCGGTCACTGGCTCCGTGGGGTGGTGGAGTACCGGGTCGCCGTGGATAACGATGGGGCGAATAGTCATGGCATACAGTTTAGGCATGAGCACCCTGTCAGACCTAGACGCGGCCATTTTGGAGTTCGAGTCACATGCCCCGCGCGGCCAGGGACGCAAGGAAGAAGCCATTAGGGCGCGCCTCAAGATTTCTCCCGTGCGTTATCATCAGCGCCTTAACGTGCTTGTCGATGTCCCTGCTGCCGCGCAGGCCTATCCAACTCTCATTGCTCGCCTGCGTCGTGTGCGTGATAAACGCGAGGACACGCGGCGCGCCGCGCGCAACAATGGGGAACCTGAGCGCTAAAGTTACCAATGTGACTAATGTGAATCCGGAAAAGTCTGCAGAAACGGGCGCCCACGCCGCCCCCGAGAAGGCCGCCGCGGGAATGCCCCTGCGTGGCGTGGCCATGGTGCTCATCGCCGTCGCCGTCATGCTTGGTCTGTGGGGCTTGTACTCCCTAAGCTACGGCAGTTCCGATAAAGAATCCTCCTCCGCCAGCCCGGATGCCACCATGAGCGCCCCCGTAGAGGGAAGCGCTGCGGCTACACCCTCTGGGCAGGCAGGCCCGAGCGAGGAGTCCAAAGACGCCGCCGGCGATTCCCGCCCCGCCGAGGAAGCTCCCGTAGCAGAGGGGCAGGCGCCGGCTGCCGCGCCGGGCAACGGAAACGCCGAGCGTGACCCCAAGGACATCAAGGTCGCCGTACTCAACAACAGTGGCGAGGCGGGCAAGGCCAACTTCGAGGCCGATCGCCTCAAGGGCGACGGTTTTAACATCGGCTACGTGGGCAACCTGCCTGGTGATCTCCGCACAGTGCCCAAGACCACGGTGTTCTTCCCCAGCGGCGACGGCGCCGCAGAGTCCCTCGCCCGTGAGGTGGCGGCGGTCTATCAGGCCGATGTCGCCCCCATCGAAGGAAAGTTCCCCTCCGAGGCCACCGCTGACAACGGCATCATTGTTGCGCTAGCCATCCCGCAGGCCTAGGCGCAGGAGAATAAATAAAAGTCAGATGGCGAACGCACACGAGCGTTAGACTGGCTGGGTGAAGATTCCGGAAGAAAAGTTCGCGCGCTCGCCCGAGCACACCCTTGGCGTGGAGTGGGAAATCGCTCTCGTCGATCCGCAGACCTGGGACCTCGTGCCGCGCGGCGCTGAGCTCATTGAAAAGGTCAATGCCGCCTCCCCGGAATCGCACCTGGAGAAAGAGTTCCTGCAGAACACGGTCGAGCTCGTCACAGGCATTTGTCATACCGTCCCGGAGGCAATAGCGGATCTCTCTTCCTCCCTTGCGCCCGTGCGTGCCGCTGCCGAGGAAATGGGCGTGCGCCTGTGGTCCTCCGGCGGGCATCCCTTCACGGACTTTCGGAAGAACCCCGTCTCCGATAAGGCCAGCTACTCGGAGATCATCAACCGCACCCAGTACTGGGGCAAGCAGATGTTGCTGTGGGGCACCCACGTTCACGTCGGCATCAGCCACGAGGACCGCGTCTGGCCCATCATCAACGCGCTGATGACGAAGTACCCGCACTTGCTGGCCATCTCCGCCTGCTCGCCTGGCTGGGAGGGCCTCGATACAGGCTATGCCTCCAACCGCACCATGCTCTACCAGCAGCTGCCCACGGCCGGGCTTCCCTATCAATTTGAGAACTGGGCGCAGTGGCAGTCCTATATCCGGGACCAGGCCATATCTGGCGTTATCAACCACACCGGTTCCATGCACTTCGATATCCGTCCCGCCTCCAAGTGGGGCACGATCGAGGTCCGCATTTCCGACGCCGCCTCCAACCTCCGCGAGCTCTCCGCCATCGTGGCCCTGACCCACTGCCTCGTGGTCTACTACGACCGCATGATCGATCGCGGCGAAACCCTGCCCATCCTCCAGCCTTGGCACGTTGCCGAGAACAAGTGGCGCGCCGCGCGCTATGGCATGGAAGCGCTCGTCATTACCTCCCGGGAGACCGACGAGCGCTGGATCACGGAAGAACTCGAGGATCTCCTCGTCGAGCTCGAGCCCCTCTCCCGCGAGCTGGGCTGCGCCGATGAGCTGCAGCTCGTCCGCGAGATCATCGCAGGCGGAGCAGGCTACGAGCGCCAGCGTGCGTGCTACAACGAGACTGGGAGCTGGCGCGAAGTGGTCGCGCGTACCTCGCGTGAGATGGACACCCTCCTGCCGCTAGAGTCATCCCCGCAGATGGGGGATAAAGATTCTTAAGGCTCTAGGAGGCGGAAGCTGTTGCGGTGATAGTCAATCAAGTGATCGCTTTTCATCTTAGATAGCTCTCGAGAGAGCGCCGTTCGATCGACATTGAGGTGCTCGGCTAGCTCGTTCCTCCTCAGGGGGATAGTGAACATCGGCGACTGCTGCTGGGCAGACTGATCTTTCAAGAACAAGGTGAGCCTTTCGCGCAAAGATTTGCGCAGCATCATGCGCAGGTGCAGCTCAAGCCTTCGGTTCTTTTCATTGACCACTCTGAAGAGATTTTCCACCATGCGCAAACGGAGATCGCAGAGCGGCCCGTCTGGATCGTAAATGCGCTTCATGCCCAGTAATAAAACAGTGGCGGAAGTAGAAGCCGGCACCATGCGATGAGTACGCTGCTTGCGATCCCACAACAAGTCCTCCCCGAATACTTGTCCAGGATTGATGATTTCCGTCAGATGGGTCGAGCCCTCGATGCTCGTGCTCTTGGAAAACAGGGTGCCCTCCAAGACGATTCCGATGTGGGACAGCGATTCGCCCTCCCTGCTCAGCACGTCGCCGCGTTGCACCCTCTTTTCCCGTATTCCCAGGCAGCGACTGATTCTCAGCAGTTCGGGCGAACTGAAGCCGACGAAGACGTCGGAGTGAAGTCCTTCAAACTTCATTGATCCGGTGATGGGGGGATTCTTGTGCGCTAAGGCAGTCAAAGGTTCTCCTTCCGCTTTGTTGCTTGGGCAACCATTGGACGGACGGGCGTGCGCCATAATGATTCCTGCACCTTGGATAAATGCAAAGGATAGGCTAACTTAAATGGTCTTTCAACTGTGCGGGTGTGAGCCACAGGAGTCCGCCAGGGCTGAAGTGGCAAAAATACTCATCTATCAAGAAAGGCACGCATGTCCTCCCTCGATGAAGGCATCTTTACATTGGAAACCGGTTTGCCTCTTTCCACCGGCGTTAGTGATCTGGAGAAGAACAACCCCGCACCAGCAGGGGGCTACTCTCCCAAGCGCATCTATGACTCCGACAAGCTGGGCGTAACTCACGTTGCCTTTGATGCGGGCATAGAGCTCCCCGAGCATTCCGCGCCAGTTCCTATTGTTGTCCAGATAGCGCAGGGAGCGGTGGAGTTCCACGCCGGTGGAGTTGTGCATCGCCTGAGTAGCGGCTCAGTGCTCCACCTCGGCGCTGGCGTACCCCATTCCGTCCATTCAGTAGAGCCCTCCCATGTCATTGTCACCTTCCTCAAGTAGAACCGGAATGAAAAGAACTGGGGTTACCCTCTTGTTGT
>NZ_DGRD01000027.1:26298-39970 GCF_002390965.1 Corynebacterium sp. UBA4397 | reverse complement strand
GCCCAACTTTGCAACAGCACCCGCGGGCTTCATCTTCGGTCATGCCGACGATACCTCCATTTTGCGGGGCGGATGCACCCCGAACTTTTGATAAAAGATCTAGGCGCCCATCATTCCAGGCTGCGGCAGCACCGGATTCACAGCATCGCTCTAGAGTTCAAATACGAAACTAATTATATCAGTTACTGATACAATTATCCCCAAGTTCGAGACCTAAGTCCATGCATTAACTAGGGAACTCTTTCTGAACTTGCAGGGTTGCTCCCCACAGATCCTGAGCTATACCAGCATTGGGGTCAAGTGAGGGTAAAAGTTTCCCAGTCTGGTCCTATTTTTGCGACCGGCATCGCACGATAAAGGTGTCCTGATTGCTACCTCACTTTAAATGGAGATCAGCCATCTCCAGTACTTTAGAAGCTGTGTCAACAAAAGATGAAAAACAGCGAAGATCTCCTTCTTCGAGCTTATGTTTAATCCAGATCAGACTCGGGTCTCAGGACGAGACTGGGATGGCCGCCTCTCGAAATTAATCGGTCAAGAGAATATGGACTCACCCAAAGGCGACCGTACCCTCGATGGATTCGTTCAAGGGACGCATGAACGACAATTTTCACGGGTATGAACCGGTCTTCGAAGAAATTCAGGAAATGCTCCGAAGTAGGATCGACGTGGCGTGGGGAACGACGCACAAGCCTAAAAGCACCACAGCCCCAAGCTAATGATCTTGCCGAATAGCGCCGCTCCGAATGCGCACCGCCGTACCGTATTCATTATCGACATGGTTCTGGAACGAAGGCATCAACCTGCTGCGAGCTAGATCAGACCGAGCCTACGAAGACCCGCCTGCTAGGCCTCCAGCGTCTCTGAAGCGACGGCCCCTACCAGATCACCCAGAGCCTGCTGCTGGTCCGCATCAAGGGCGCCCAGGTCAGCGGCCAGCACCTGTACGACCCGCACCAGCGCGGCCTCACTGCCAGAAAGCGTGCCGTCCTCTGGGCCCCATTTGAGCGCCGGTGCCAGGAGCGGGTCGTCGTTAATGCGTTGGCGAACGTCCATAATTTAATGCCTTTCGAGAAGCCGGTCTGACGGGGGGGGTGCGCTTCGGGGTGGTGTTGTCCCGCCAATTTAGTTAGTGTTACAGCAGCTCAGAGGACTCCAAGCCCTTTCCCTTGAGACACCTATGCTATCAACTATCAGCCCGGCATCAATGAGGCGCCTGGCGATGACGCAGCCGGCGGAACCTGCGCCAACGATGATGTAATCAAGTTCAGATAGTGACATAGGGATACTCCTCACAGGTAGTTGGTGCGGTATCCATTAACCGCTTTAACAATTCCTTTAAAGTATCCCTACTCACATTCCTAGTTTTGTGTGACTACGCACACGTATTGTCCGTGGGTGCAAAACCCTAGACAGCTTAGGCAGCCACTAGCTTTTAAGCGTTGGCATAAGGATCGCGCACGCCGATGTACTGCAGCGCGGTATATTCCTCGATACCCTCGGCGCCGCCCTCGCGGCCCAGGCCGGACTGCTTCACGCCACCGAAGGGGGCTGCGGCGTTTGAGATAACGCCGGCATTGAAGCCCATGAGGCCGAACTCAAGGCCGTCAGCCAAGCGCCACATGCGGTCGGAGTTCTCGGTGAAGACGTAGGAGGCGAGACCGTACTCGGTGTCGTTGGCTAGAGAAATGGCCTCCGCCTCCTCGCGGAAGGTGAGGATGGGGGCCACCGGGCCGAAAATCTCTTCCTGCGCCACGCGCGCTTCGCGCGAGACATTGGTCAAGACGGTGGGGGAGTAGAAGTAGCCCTCCTCGCCGCGCGGCTTGCCACCGGTGACTACGGTGGCGCCCCTGGCAACAGCGTCTTCGACAAGCGCGGTGATGTTGTCCAGGGCCTTGCGCTCAATCAGCGGACCGCAAGTGATGCCCTCCTCGAGGCCATTGCCAACGTTGAGCTCGGAGATCTTCGCGGCGAACTTCGCCACGAACTCATCCGCAACGGATTCGTGGACGATGAAGCGGTTGGCTGCGGTGCAGGCCTCGCCGATGTTGCGCATCTTGGCACCCATGGCACCGGCCACGGCCTGATCAATGTCGGCATCCTCGAAGACGATGAACGGGGCGTTGCCGCCGAGCTCCATCGAGGTGCGCAGAACGTTCTCCGCGGCAGCCTTGAGCAGGGTCTTGCCCACGGCGGTAGAGCCGGTGAAGGAGACCTTGCGCAGGCGCGAGTCCGCCAGGAGCGGCTCGGAGATCGCGGAGGCAGACTGGCCGGAGACCACGTTAAGCACACCGGCTGGCAGACCGGCCTCAATCATGGTCTGAGCGAAGTACTGGGAGGTCAGCGGCGTGAGCTTGGCTGGCTTGAGCACCATGACGCAGCCGGCGGCGACGGCCGGAGCAACCTTGCGGGTGGCCATGGCCAAGGGGAAGTTCCACGGGGTGATGAGCAGGCACGGGCCCACCGGCTTGCGGCGAGTGACCATGCGCAGGGTCCCCTCAGGGGCGGGAAGGCTGCGGCCATAATCTCGGACGGCCTCCTCGCTGAACCAGCGCAGGTACTCGGCGCCGTAGGTGACCTCGCCGTAGGCCTCGGCCAGGGGCTTGCCCATCTCCAGGGTCATGAGTGCCGCGAACTCATCCTTGCGCTCGGTGACGAGCTCGAAGGCGCGGCGCAGAATGTTGCTGCGCTCGCGGGGCGAGGTCTTTGCCCAGTCGGCCTGCACGGCGCAGGCCGCGTCCAGAGCAGCCACGGCATCATCCGAATTAGCTGAAGAAAGCGTGGCCAGCTTCTCGCCGGTGGCAGGGTTTTCCACATCGAAGGTCTCCCCGCTGGAAGCCTCCTGCCACTTCCCACCGATAAGCAGCCCGGTGGGAACCTTCGCCAGCAACTCCTGGATGTCAATACTCATTAATTCGATCCTTTCTGCGTGAATTCATCTGCCAGATTACGCGCCGCCTGACTGAGAAGCTGCACATCTGCCCCCACCAAGACGAAGGATGCCCCCGCGGCGAGAAACTCCCGCGCCTGAGCCCTGTCAAAACAGTTGACACCCACCGGTTTTCCAGCCTTGGCCGCGGCGGCGAAGGCCTGGTCGATGGCGGCGACAACCTCGGGGTGGCGGGGCCTGCCCAGGCGCCCCAGGGAGGCAGCCAGATCTGCGGGCCCGACGAAGATTTGGTCCACTCCGTCCACTGCGGCGATCTCTGCGGCGTTGGCCACCCCGCGCGCGGATTCGATCTGCACCGTGAGATTTACGGTTTCGGAGGCGCGATCCAGGTAACCCTCCACCGCATTCCAACGCGAGGATCGCGCGAGTGCGCTTCCTACGCCGCGCACCCCGCGTGGCGGGTAGTGCATCGCCGCGACAGCCGCGGCCGCCTCCTGGGCACTTTCCACCATTGGCACCATGATGTTCTGGGCGCCGAGATCCAGATACTGCTTGATAAGCACGGTGTCATTGCTTTGGACCCGCACTATGCGGGCTGGACCATAGCCATCGGTGGCCCGCAGCAGATGGGTAACGGTTTCGAGGCCGTAGGGGGAGTGTTCGGCGTCGACAAGCAGGAAATCGAAACCGGCGGCGGCGAGGATCTCGGCATTGGTGGCCGAGCCCGCCGATACCCAGGCACCGATGAGTGGGGAATCAGAGGCCGACATCTCCTCGTGGAAGGGCTCGGGCAGCTCTACTGGAAGCGGCATGTGATGGACCCCAATTCTCCGTAGTCGGCGTGGACGGTGTCGCCTGGATGAACCCACATGGGTTTGGTGAATGAGCCGGCGAGAATGATGTCGCCCACAGCCAAGGAGTCGCCGTGGGCCGCCAATTTATTGGCCAGCCAGGCCACGCCTTGGGCCGGGTGGTTGAGCACGGCGGCGGCCACGCCGCTATCCTCGATTGCCTCGTTGCGGTAGAGCAGGGCGGCCACCCAGCGCAGATCCACGTCATCTGCTTTGACCGGCCTGCCGCCATAGACCATTGCGCCCAAAGCGGCGTTATCGGCGATGGTATCGACGATGGTTCTTCCCTCCATCTCGATGCGCGAGTCCAGGATCTCGAGCGCCGGGGTGACGTACTCGGTGGCGCGCAGGACGTCGAAAATCGTGCAACCCGGGCCGGAAAGCTCCTCCTTGAGCACGAATGCCAGCTCGACCTCAATGCGCACAGAAGCAAACTGCGAGTGATCGATGACGGAACCGTTTTCGAAGACTTGGTCGGCGAAGATGGCGCCATAGTCCGGTTCCGTGATTCCGGTGGCCTCCTGCATCACCTTCGAGGTGAGCCCAATCTTGCGACCCACGAGTTTTCGATCGGCGTTGAGGGCCCGGCGCACCCACTCGGCCTGGACCGCGTAGGAATCCTCGACAGTCATCTCGGGATAGCGAGTGCTCAAAAGCGGGACCATGGTGCGCGAATGGGCAGCCTGCGACAGCTCATCCGCGATGGCTGCGTGCTCTTCCTTATTCAACATAGGGGGTTCATCCTTAACAGGGGTGAGTTTTTCAGTGTTTCACGTGAAACCTTGGGCCGGATCTCAGAGCTGGTTGCCCAGCTTGTACTCTCCTTGCTTCCACTCCGGCATGGACTCGCCATCATCCGGGCGGGTATAAGAGAAGCCGTCGGCACCAATGGTTTGTGCGAGCTCAGACTCCTCGCGGCGTTCGACGAGGGGGACGGGCTCGCCGTCGAGGTCGAGGACGCGGGAGCCATCGCGGTACCAGGAGGGGACGACCGGGGTTCCCCACCAATCGCGGCGCTGGTTATCGTGCACGTCCCAACTGACCAGGGGGTTGTCCGGATCCCCGGTGTAATAGTCCTGCGTATAGATCTCAACGCGGTGACCATCCGGATCGCGCAGATACAGATAGAAGGCATTGGACACCCCATGGCGTCCTGGCCCACGCTCGATGCGGTCTGACTCACGCAACGCACCCAACTTGTCACAGATGGCGATGATGTTGTGCTTCTCATGGGTGGCGAAGGCAATGTGGTGCATGCGCGGTCCATCCCCGCCAGTCATGGCGGTGTCATGCACGGTGGGTTTGCGCCTCATCCAGGCCGCATAGACCGTACCCTCGGAATCACGAATGTCCTCCGTGGTGCGGAAGCCAAGGTTCTCCATGTAGGCAACCGCGCGTGGTACATCCGGGGTGATCTGGTTGAAGTGGTCGAGCCGGACCAGCGCCCCCGGAATGTGTATGTCATAGCTCCAGGCCAGGCGTGGGCGGTGCTCCACCTCGTAGAAGAACTCATAGGGAAACCCAGCGGGTCCTGCACACGGACGGAATCACCGATGCCGCGCACGAATCCATTCAGGTTGCGGCGCACTTCGCAGCCGCGCGCCCTATAAAATTCCTCAGCTAAGTCGAGGTCCTGCGGGGAGCGCACGCGATAGGAAAATGCTGCCACCGCGGCCACCGGGCCCTTACGCAGGATGAGATTGTGGTGGATGAACTCCTCGTACGTGCGCAGGTAGATCGCATTATCGTCCTCGTAGGTTACTACCAGGCCGAGCGTATCAAGGTAGAGTTTTCCGCTCGCGGCGAGGTCTGTGACGACGATTTCCATGTAGGCACAGCGCAAAATATCTGGCGCAGGGGACTGGGACACCGGGGAATGGGACATGGTTATTTCCTTTGGGGGAGAGGGGCGGGCTGGTGGGATCGGGGGCGGGGCTGGTGCGTCTCTAGCCCTGCTTGCCAAAAACAGGGTTGTGCACCTTGCCAAGATTGATGTGTACGGCCTGTTGGTCGGTATAGAAATCGATGGAGCGATACCCGCCCTCATGTCCCAGGCCGGAGGCTTTGACCCCGCCGAAGGGCGTGCGGAGATCGCGCACGTTGTTGGAGTTGAGCCACACCATGCCAGCGTCGACGTTGTGCGCAAAGTTATGCGCCCGCTTGAGGTCAGAGGTCCACACGTAGGCGGCCAGACCATAGGAGGTGTTATTGGCCAGCTGCAGCGCCTCCTCGTCAGTGTCGAAAGGAGTGATTGCCACGACGGGGCCAAAGATCTCCTCTTGGAAGATGCGGGCGGAGGGCTCAACATCGACGAAAACGGTCGGCTCGACGAAGTTGCCCTCCGGGAATTGCGCGGGGCGTTCGCCGCCAGCGGTCAGCCGCGCCTCCTGCTTTCCAATCTCGATATAGGAGACGACCTTCTCGAAGTGCTCCGGATGCACCAACGCGCCGACCTCCGTGGTGGGATCTGAGGGCAGGCCCACCTTCACCCGCTTGGCGACGTCGCTATAGCGCTCCACGAACTCCTCATAGATCTCCCGCTGCACCAAGATGCGCGAGCCGGCCGTACAGCGCTCACCGTTGAGGGAAAAGACCCCGAAGATGCATGCCTCGATGGCGGTATCAAGGTCCGCGTCAGCGAAGACGACGGCGGGGGATTTGCCGCCCAGCTCCATCGACAGGCCCTTGAGGTGGGGCGCGGCGTTGCCGAAGATCACCTGGCCCGTGCGGGACTCTCCGGTAAAGGAGATGAGCGGGACATCCGGATGCTTGACCAGCGGGTCACCGGCATACCCCTCCTCACCGAAGCCATTGACCAGATTGAATACGCCCTTGGGCAGGCCCGCCTCCTCGAAGATTCCCGCCCACAGCTGCGCGGATAGAGGGGTGAACTCTGCCGGCTTAAGAACTACCGAGTTTCCCGTGGCCAGCGCCGGGGCCAGCTTCCAGGATTCAAGCATGAAGGGCGTATTCCACGGAGTGATCAAGCCCGCGACGCCGATTGGTTTGCGGTTGACGTAATTTACCTGGCGCCCCGGCACCTTATAGGCATCATCGATCTGCGCCACGATCAGGTCTGCAAAGAAGCGGAAGTTCTCAGCGGCTCGCTTGGCCTGTCCATTGGCCTGCGTGATGGGAAGGCCGGAATCAAAAGACTCCCATGCGGCGAGTTTCTCTGCGCGGGATTCCACGATGTCTGCGATCTTGTTGAGGACACGCGCACGATCCCGCGGCAGGGCCTGCGCCCACTCACCCTTGTCAAAGGCCGCGCGCGCCGCAGCCACTGCCTTATCGATGTCCGCGGGCTTGCCCGAGGCGGCCTTAATATAGTTGTCATTGGTCACCGGATCCAGGACGTCGAACTCATCGCCGTCGATGGAGGTAACAAACGCCCCATCAATGTAGTGCAGGATCTTCTCAGGCAGGTCGGTGGGGCGGGCGGCGTCATTGTTGATGCTCATGGTGGGGCTCTCCTGGGTTAATTTCGATGTTGTGGGTGCGGCCGTTGAGGCCCGATTTCTCATTCGATTCGCGGTAGTTCTGGGCTGTTGCCAAGCGGTGCTCGCGTGCCACCCTTTCCAGGTAGTCCGCATCGGCGCCTGCCTCGATGAGGCTGACTAACCTTTCGTGCTCTGCAACGGATTCCTGTGCTCTTTCGGGGACGTAGCGAAATGTGGAGACGCGGTGGTACTCCAGCTGCTTCCACTGTTCATAGACGAGCTTGAGCAATTGCTCGTTGGGGCAGCGGCCAAAAAGCACGCTATGAAACTGCTTATTGAGCCGCGTGAACTCGTCAGGATCATGGCGAACATCAAGCTCGCTCATCTGCCGGTTGAGCTCGCGAGCCTGCTCCAAATCACCGGCTCCTAGCAAGGGCGCAGAAAGTGCCGTGGCGCGCGCCTCCAAAGTGGCGACGATATCCATGGAGTTGAAATAGGCTTCGCGGTTATGGGTGCTCACGCGCGCACCCACGTTTCTCTCGTAGGTGACGTAGCCTTCAGCCTCTAGTTGGCGGATTGCCTCCCGGACGGGGACAACGCTGACATCAATATCTTCCGCGAGGGAGGAGAGCACCAGCCGGTATCCCGGCTCGAACTCCCGCGTGCGGATCTTGGCGCTTATCCACTCATAGGCTTGTTGAGATTTGCTCAGTTGTGCTGTCATTACTTATCACCGCTGTTCAAGAAATCCTCATAGGCCTGCTTATTGTCTCCGGTGGGAGGGAAGAGCCCGTCGAGGCTTTCACCTGACTCCACGCGCTGGGCCACCCACTCGTCCTGTCGCTCCTTGGCCAAGGCCTCCTCGGCCACCTCGGCGGCAATACTGCGGGGGATGACGATGACACCATCATCGTCTCCGACAATGACATCACCCGGCACTACAGTGGCATTACCGCAGCTAATGGCAACATCGCTATCCCAAGGAACGTGGCGCCGACCCAAGACACAGGGGTGGGCACCCTGGGTGAATATGGGAAGACCAATCTCTTTGACCGCCGAATAGTCCCGCACCCCTCCGTCAGTCACCACTCCCGCGGCCCCGCGCACCTTCGCCCGCAGAGCCAAGATGTCTCCCAGAGTGCCGGATTCCGCCTCACGCCTAGCCTCGATCACAATGACCTCGCCTGCGTGGACAGTGTCAAAGACCTGCTTCTGGGCATTCAGGCCGCCGCCATGAGTCTTAAAAAGATCCTCGCGGCCAGCCAAGAATCGCAGCGTGCGGGCAATGCCGACCATCTTGGTGCCCGGCGTCTGCGGATAGACGCCTTCTATCACTGCCTGATTGATGCCGCGGCGACGCAGCTCCGCGGACAGGCCCGCGGTGGGGACTGCTTCCAGCTTGCTGCGCAGCTCTGGGCTTAGTTCGGGGCTAGATTCTGGATCAGGCTCAGAGCTAGTCAGGGGAGGAAGGCCTGCGGCCGCACGGTCCCCATAGGCGTCTTCTCTTTGCTTATCATCGACACTCGGCAGATCCCCAATGGCGGGATCGAAGTCGGCGGTAGATTCTACGACGGTGCTGCTCAAGCGTCCCGAACTGGACTCTCCTGGGACATCAACCTCGACCTCGACGACATCGCCTGGCACGATAACCGTCGATCCCGCTGGCGTGCCCGTGAGGATAATGTCCCCCGTCTCGAGGGTGAGATGCTGGGAAAGATCGGCGACGAATTGCGCGAGGGGAAAATCATCTCGGCATCGCTCGTATCGCCTTCCTGCACTAGCTCCCCATTGACCCAGGTCCGCAGGCGCAGCTGCTTCGGGTCTATCGCCTGAGCATCGATGAGGCGCGGGCCTATAGGGGTGTAGCCGTCGCGGGACTTGGAGCGAGTATTGGATCCCTTGTCCGCAGCCCGATAGTCATAGAGGCCTACGTCATTGGAGGCGGTGACAAAGGCGACGTGCTTCCATGCCTCCTCCAGACTCACATCCTTGGCGGGTGCGCCAATAATGAGTGCAATCTCGCCCTCGAAGGCGAGCAGCTCGGTCCCGGCGCACACACCCGTCGCTGCAACGCATCTTCTTCTTGAAGAGCAAGGCAGACACCCACCCACAAACTTTGCACTCACCGCCCACGTGAGGCGCGATTATTTAAGTCATCGAAGGAGACCATCGTGCAGTTCCACCACAATGGCTATGTTTCTCACGGTCCCCGCGAACTCGCGGCTGCCGGCTACGGCATCGATCGCCCAATAGAGCTCCCAGAGAAGATGGACGTCCTCATCGTGGGCTCCGGCCCGGCTGGAATGGTAACCGCCGCGCAACTGGCCATGTTCCCCGACATCAATACCCGGATCATTGAGAGCCGCCCCCACCGCCTGGAGCTGGGCCAGGCCGATGGCATCCAATCCCGCTCGGTTGAGACCTTTCAGGCCTTTGGCTTTGCCAAGGAAATAGAAGAAGAGGCCTACGAGATCACCGAGATGGCTTTCTGGAACCCCGACCCGGAAAACAGAAACCACATCAAGCGTGGCGCCACACCCGTCGATGACGAAAGCGGCATCTCCGAGTTTCCCCACCTCATTGTCAACCAGGCCCGCGTGCTGGACTACTTTGCACGCTTTGCCCGCCGGGGACCTGCCCGCATCACGCCTGACTATGGCTGGTCCTTCATCTCCCTGGAGGTGGGAGAAGGGGAGTACCCCGTCAAGGCCGTGGTGGAGGATGGAAATGGAAACACCCGTGAGCTGGAGGCGAAATATGTCGTGGGCTGCGATGGCGCGCGCTCCCAGGTGCGAAAGTCCATCGGCGGCAAGCTCCAGGGCGATCAAGCCAATCACGCCTGGGGAGTGATGGACGTCGTGGTGGACACCGATTTCCCGGATTGGCGCACCAAATGCGCCATTCACTCGCGGGCAGGCTCCATCCTGCACATCCCCCGCGAGGGCGGCTATCTGTGCCGTGTCTATGTCGACTTGGGCGTGGTACCTGCAGGAGATGGTGGCGCTATTCGCTCCACCCCCATCGAGCGAATCATAGAGAAAGCCAACGAGATCTACTCTCCCTACTTCATCGATGTGAAGATGGTGGCCTGGCACTCGGTGTACGAGGTGGGCCACCGGCTGGTGGAGTCCTTCGCCGATGACGGGGATAGTCCCGGCGTTTTCCTTACTGGCGACGCCTGCCATACCCACTCGGCCAAGGCCGGCCAGGGAATGAACGTCTCCATGCAGGACGGTTTTAACCTCGGATGGAAACTTGGACACGTCCTCTCCGGTCGCGCCCCGGAGCAACTGTTGTGCACGTATCACCTCGAGCGCCAGCCCGCCGCGCTCAATCTCATCAACTTCGACCGTAAGTGGTCCACGCTCATGGCCACACCGCCGGAAGAGCTGGAGGATCCAGGCGCGGTGGAGAAGTTCTATGTCGCCGCCGAGGAATTCGCCGCCGGAATGATGACGGAGTATGAAGCAAACATGGTGGTAGGGGATAGGAGGCACCAGGATCTAGCCACCGGATACCCCGTGGGCAAACGCTTGAAGTCTTTTGAGGTACTGCGCCGCTGCGACGCCTATCCCCTTCACTTGGGTCACCAGCATAGTGCTGACGGTCGCTATCGCATCTATGCCTTCGCCGATTCGGCGGCTCCTGCTGATCCTTCCGCGATGGATTCTTGGGCCGAGCAGGTCGGCGATATCTTGGCGAGCTATACGCCGCAAGGATTGGATGAGAATGCCTTCTTCGACGTGAAAGCCATCTATCAGACCACCGATCACCGGCAGTACAGCGTTCTCGACGCCCCGCGCCTATTCCGCCCGGTAAATGGATCCCTACAGGTTCCCAACTGGGAAAATGTCTTTAACGCGCTACCCGGGGAGGGTGACATCTTCCAGGCACGTGGCATCTCGCGCGAGGGAGCGGTTGTCATCGTCCGCCCAGACCAGTACGTGGGTGCCGTGTTGCGCCTGGATGAGCCCGCTGCTGTGGACGAGTACTTCTCCCGCGCCCTATTCAAACGCTAGCCCGGCACGAGATCTGTAATAATCCTCTACACACCATCCGGCACTAGCTGCCGTGGCTCTGCTGCCCGGCTACGCTGGTCACCGTTGTCAGCAAGAAGACGCTATCGCGCTTCGCCTTGACCCAGTGGCGGTGGTGAGTCAACGCTGCGATCTCTCCGGCAATGAAGGTATCAGTGTGCTGCCCGGGGGCTTGGCCGCCCACTTCGACTTCGCCCTCGAGAACGTACATCGACGCTGCCGGGGGAGAGTTGTGTTCATCGAGTGCGTTTCCCGCCAGCAGGGCGATAACTGATTGCCGCAGCGGCCCATCCTTGACCACGATCTCGGCCCACCGCCCATTGTCCTCGGAGCCTGCGTTCTTTAAGGCCACTGGCACTAAGTCTTTCAGGTTCTGTGTCATGAGGCCCATCCTAGAGCATTGTCGCTTGCTCGGGGGACGGGGCTCTGAAGAGCGAACAAGAATCACAGCGATGAGGTTTCAAGGGTATCAACTACATACGCCATTTACGTCACTGTGCCTTTTATTGCCGGCCGCGGTCTTTCTATCGCCCACTGTGGCCTGTGGATGATCACGGCACTCGGCACAGCAGCTGAAAAACTTTCGGCTCTTGCGCTGTGCGAGCGGGGAAGATGGTGCTAAAGTAGGGCGGGTGAAGTTTAAGTCTACGAACTGGTGGTGGCGCGCATAACCTGCGGGCCGTCTTTCACAAACCAAATTTGGGTCCGCTGCTGCGGGCCTTTCGGCGTTTTTGCTGTCCTAAGCCCGCACACGGGCGATAATTGCCAGAATAGAATTCGTGAGGATAATCGCGAATCCACATCCGCAAAGGGGCACCATGCCGTTCATTACCAGCGAGCGCGAGGTAGCGTATAGCCACGACGCCGCCGCCTTATTTCACGCGCTTGCCACGCCGCGAGACTCCCTCTTGTTAGAGGCCGCGGATATCGAGTCGAAGAAAAACCTCAACTGCATAGCCATCACCAAAGCGGCGTTGCGCGTGACGTGTCGCGGACAAGAGGTTACCGCCCGGGCACTCACGCCCACTGGGGAGGCCCTCTTAGCCGTGCTCACCCAAGAGTTCGCCGAGCGTCTGCTCCGAGAGGGGGAGGGGCAGGCCACCTTCGGCTTCGAGTTCTCGGATGAAATCGATGAGCGCGCCCGACTGCGGGATAGCTCCACGGCGGACATCCTGCGGGCGCTGAAACTCGACACTGCTTATTCCAGCACGATGCTGCCCTTCCTCGGCGGCGGCTTTGCCTTTGACTACCTCGGCACCTTCGAGCATCTCCCCGAGGTGGCCGAAGGCGTCAACGATTATCCGGACTACGAGTTCCTCGTGGCCGAAGAGCTTTTAAGCGTCAACCACCTCGACAGAAGTGCGCGGGTGGAAGGAGTGGGAACTGACAAGCAGGCGTTGGAGGAATCCCTCACTCGCTCGGCCGACCTCGCAGCCACCGCAGCGGCCGATTCACCCAAGGCGCCTTCGACGGAGACTGAAGCAGCAGAGCCTAAGCCGCTGCGCGCCACCGCCAGCGTCGATGACGCTACTTTCCGCCGCAACGTCAAGCAGCTCAAGAAGAACATTGACGCCGGCGATATCTACCAGGTGGTTCCCGCGCGCTCTTTCAGCCTCGATTGCCCGGATGCCTTCGCCGCCTACCGTCGCCTGCGCGATACTAACCCCTCGCCTTATATGTTCTACATCCGCGGCGCGGACTATGAACTCTTTGGCGCCTCCCCGGAGTCCAACCTGAAGTTCACCGCCGCCAACCGGATGGTGCAGCTTTATCCCATCGCGGGTACCCGCCCGCGCGGCCTCAATCCTGATGGCACCATCAACCCCGAGCTCGATATCCGCAACGAGCTAGAGATGCGTACCGACCACAAGGAGGTGGCCGAGCACACCATGCTCGTGGATCTCGCGCGCAACGATCTCGCCCGAGTGGCGGTTCCGCGCACCCGCATGGTCAAGGATCTCCTCCAGGTTGATCGCTACTCCCGCGTCATGCACTTGGTATCCCGCGTTACTGCCACGCTGGACCCGGATTTCGATGCACTCGATGCCTACCGCGCCTGCATGAACATGGGCACGCTGACAGGCGCGCCGAAGCTACGTGCAATGGAGCTGCTGCGTGAGGTCGAAGGAACCCGGCGCGGCTCCTACGGTGGGGCAGTGGGTTATCTGCGCGGGGATGGCTCGATGGATAATTGCATTGTCATCCGCTCTGCCTACGTCAAGGGAGGCACGGCTGTAGTCCAGGCCGGCGCGGGCGTGGTCCGGGATTCCATTCCCCAATCCGAGGCCGATGAAACCGTCCACAAGGCCTATGCCGTGCTCAATGCCATCGCCCTCGCGCAGGGCGCTTCCCTGGAGGTCATCCGATGAATAAATCGCCCCACGTGGTTCTGATTGATAACCGCGACTCCTTTATCTATAACCTCGTCGACGCCCTCGCCGGCTACCGCACCAC